>JAOASC010000002.1 GCA_025210295.1 Flavobacteriales bacterium
AAGCTAAAGTGTTGAATGTAACATCTGCTAATCAAATTACAGTAACACATAATGGAACTGTTATACCAGCTAGCTTTAACAATTCGACTAAAGAGGTCAGTATAAATCAACCATTGATTAGTGGGAATAATGTATTCGTAGTAACAGGAACTAACAATGCAGGAGTAGATACTAAGTCAACAACTATTGTGTATAAAAAGCCAGTAGCAATGCTGCCACCAGTAGTTAGTTTTATTAATCCTACGGTTTCGCCTTATACTGTTAATATGAGTAGTTTTACTGTAAATGCGAAAGTGTTAAATGTGACCTCAGCAAATCAAATTACAGTAACACATAATGGAACAGCGATACCAGTCTTTAACTTTAATACTAATACAAAAGAAGTTGTTATTAATAAGACGTTGGTAGCAGGCAATAATGTGTTTGTAGTAACAGGAACGAATAGTGCAGGTGTAGATACCAAATCAACAACGATTATCTATAGAAAGTTAGTCACTCTTTTACCTCCTGTAGTTACATTTATAACGCCACAAGGAAATCCATATAATACTACAAATGCAAATGAAGTGGTGACAGCTAGAGTAGATAATGTGAACTCACAATCTCAAATTTCATTAACATATAATGGAGTGCAAACGAGTAATTTTAGTTATAACTCATCAACGAAGATGGTAACCTATAATGCAGCCTTAAATATGGGGAGTAATACTCTTTCAGTAGCTGCAAGTAATTCATCAGGAACAGATAGTAAAAGCAAAACATTAATTCGAAAGAAGCCATGTGTAGCTCCAGTTTTGGCATATCAAATTCCATTACAAAGTCCACACAATCATGTAGGAAGAGATGGAAATATGGCATTTACATTTAGTTCAGCAAATATCACTTCTGTGAGTCAGATTAGTGTTACGAACAACGGTTATAATGTCCATGTTAATCTAGAGCAGACAAATGGTAATATCTGGGGGACTGTTCCATTAAAAGTGGGAGCCAACAAATTAATTGTTAAAGTGGAAAACGAATGTGGAAAAGCTGAAAAGGTGTTGGATGTTATGTATAAAGGAAACACTTCGAAGTTAGTTCCTCCAGTAATTACAATTCAAACGCCGACGAGTTTCCCACATACAACAGCAGCAGCAAGTGTAACAGTTGTTGGAAAAATAGACCATGTTTCTAGTCAAAATAATGTACAGGTTACCATGGATGGAACTAATATTCCGTTTACATACAATACAGCAACCAAGGTGTTGACAATCGTTACGAATTTAACAGTAGGTTCACATCAGGTTAGGGTAAGGGCTCAAAATAATTATGGTAATGATATGGAAGTCTTTGATCTGGTAAGAACTGGTCCTCAAATAAAAGCACCAATTGTACAATACACAAACCTTGGTAATGGAAACTCTTATAGAAGTCCATTTGTTTCTCCTCAGAGAAGCTATACTGTTCAAGGAAGAGTTGTTAATCATCAAAATGTAACACTTAACGTTTACATGAATGGGAATAGATTGTCGAACTATAGTTATAATGCAAGTACAGGTGTTTTCTCTATACCAGTTGCTTTTCCTCTTCAAGGACAAGGAACTCAACGAAGAGTTGAGGTGGAGGTGCGAGCTTCAAATAGTGCTGGGCAGCATGCTAAAAAAGGACATCTAGTGTATATGATTCAGAGCATATCAACAAATCCTAGTACAGGTAATGTAGGAAGTTCATCAACCCAAACGTATAAAAACTATATTTCAAAAGCAGATAGCTATTATAGAAAAGGAGAACTTAATCAAGCTAAGGTATATTATCAAAAGGCGGCTCAAGCTAATCCGAAAGCGAGTTTGCCAAAACAAAGGCTGGCTGAGATTTCAAAAAAGCTTAAAGCACAAAAGGAGGTCGCAAAACCAGTTGTAAAACCGATAACAAAACCTGCCACTAAGCCAATAACAAAACCAACTGTTAAGCCAAATGCTTCTAAAGTAGAAACAAAACCAGCAGAAACAAAACCGGTTGTTAAACCTTCAGTGGAGCAAAAAGGAGTAAACAAGTGGACAACCAAGCCAATTGAGAAACCATAATTTAAATTAGTCTATTTATAGCTAAAGCGTCTTATTAGAAATAATAAGGCGCTTTTTTTTGTAAGGAAATATATAAAATGGATACAGATAAGAATAAATGTTCATTCAAGATATAATGATTTTTCGTATATTGTCGGAATCCGAACCAAATAAAAATACACACATGTTTAAAATAGTTTCTACAAGTATAGTTTTTTTCTCTTCTATTTTGCTTTTCTCTCAGACTCATGACCATTCGTCTCATTTAGATCATTCAAATATGAGGGAAGGTGAACATGTTGAGTATTGTAAAACGCATAAGTTTTATGCTAAAATGATGGGGAATGCTGATTTTGTACAACAAAATATTCTAGACCAACAAGCGTTAGCTCAGCAAGAACAAGTAATTGAACAAGAGAATTTAAATAAAGCGGGTACAGTCTATAAAATACCAATAGTGTTTCATGTCTTACACAATGGAGGTTCTGAAAATATTAGTAGAGCACAAATTATGGATGCTTTAAGAATATTAAATAGAGATTATAGGTTGCAGAATGCAGATGCAAACAATGTGGTAAGTGCATTTCAAGGAATGCCTACTGATATCGAAATAGAGTTTGTATTGGCTACTATAGCTCCAAATGGACAATGCTTTAGTGGGATAACAAGAACAATGTCTCCAAGAACTGAAGATACTGAAACAGACAATTATGATGGTGAAGACCAGGTAAATGCTATTGTTAACGGGAATGATGTTTATCAAGGAATTTGGGATCCGTCAAAGTACTTAAATATATATATATGTAAATCTATAGGAGGAGCAGCAGGGTATACAACTTATCCATCTAATTGGAACTCGGGGGATATGGTTTGGAATGGTATTTTTGTTTTGCATAATTATGTAGGATCAATAGGGACTAGTTCAGCATCAACCAGTAGAACATTAACACATGAGTGTGGGCATTGGTTAAATCTAATTCACCCTTGGGGAAATTCAAATAACCCAGGGTTAGCATCTAATTGTAGTATTGATGACGGGGTTTCTGATACGCCAAATACCAAAGGAGTTACTTCTTGTAATTTGTCTGAATCTAGTTGTGGTGTATTGGCAAATGTTGAGAACTATATGGATTATTCATACTGTTCTAAAATGTTTACAGCGGGTCAAAGAACAAGAATGAGAGCAGCAATTACCTCTTCAGTTGCTGGAAGAAGTAACCTGTGGAAGACCTCTAATTTGAATGCCACTGGAGCGAATGGTAATGCAGGGATATGTAAAGCTGACTTTTCTGTTGAAACGAAAGTGGTATGTGTAGGGACTACTATTGATTTTACAGACGATTCATACCATAACCCAACAAGTTGGAGTTGGACATTCCAAGGAGGAACACCTTCTTCTTCTTCAACTCAAAATCCATCAATTACTTATAATACCCCAGGGATTTATCCTGTTTCATTGACAGTAAATGGTTCAACAGGATCTGCATCTGAAACAAAAACTCAATATATAAAAGTGGTTTCTGAAACAGGAATTCCTCCTATACAAGAAGGGTTTGAATTTACGAATACAATACCATCGAATAATTGGTTTGTAGAGAATCTTGATAATGGAGTAACTTGGGAGTTAACAAATGTTGCTGCCGCATCAGGAAGTAATTGTGTGATGATCAATAACTCGCAAAATAATGAGGGAAGCATTGACGAATTAGAAAGTACTACCATTACTTTAGATTTAAATTTATCGGCAACTATTTCTTTTGATTATGCTTTTGCTAAGAAAAATAGCTCGAATAGTGATCGTCTATTGGTTAAGGTCTCTAACAATTGTGGTCAAACTTGGAATACGAAAAAGACCGTTTCAGGAGGAGTATTAGAAACAGCTCCAAATACTTCGGGTAATTTTGTGCCAGACGCTACACAATGGAAAACAGCAACAATTAACTCAAGTAGTTTAGTCAATTACTTGGATAGCGATTTTAGAATGAAGTTTATCTTTGAACATGGAGGAGGGAATAACATTTATATTGATAACATTAATATAAGTGGACCAGTTTCTATAGATGAAAATGAGTCGTTTAAAGAATTATCCATTTATCCAAACCCAGCAAAAGATGAGGTGAACGTTACATTTTCTGTAGAAAATAATCAAAGAGCAATACGTATAGAATTGTTAGATCTTACAGGTAAAGTATTAGAAAGCGTTTACGAAGGTGGTTTACAGTTAGGTGAGCATCAATTTCAAGTCAATACCAAAAAATATGCAGCTGGTATGTATATCTTATCGTTTAACGATGGAGAAAATACAAAGTTAAGCAAACTGATTATTGAATGATAAAAAGACGATATCTGATTATACTGATTCTTTTTTTTTCTAGTGTAGGAGTTGCTGCTCAGTCTCATACACATCAATGTGGTTCGCACAAAATACTAAAGAAGAATATGGAGGATAGTTCGTTTGCAATGAGCTATCAAAGAGATCAGATCAAACTAAAACAAGATGAAAGTTTAGCAAAAGCTGGAACAGTATATAAAATTCCAGTTGTTTTCCATGTACTCCATAATGGAGGTTCTGAAAATATTAGTAGAGCACAAATTCTTGATGGCCTAAGAGTACTAAATCGGGACTTTAGGAAGTTAAATGCTGATGCTAACTCTGTCGTTTCAGCATTTCAACACTTAATAGCTGATGTTGAAATAGAGTTTGTTTTAGCAACTAAAGCCCCAAATGGAGATTGTTTTGGAGGGATTACTCGTACTAAAACAGTGTACACTGTCGACACAGATGACGATGCGCATGATGCTGATGATCAAATAAATGCTGTTGTTAATGGAAATGATGTCTATCAAGGCTATTGGGACCCGTCAAAGTACCTCAATATATTCATTTGTAAATTTTTGCCTTATAATGCAGCTGGGTATACCAATTACCCTAGTAGTTTTTATCATGGAGATATGTATGGAAATGGGATTTTTATGCGTTCAGGGTATATCGGTGAAATTGGGACAAGTTCACCAATCACAAGTCGAACATTAACCCATGAATGTGGGCATTGGTTAAATTTGGCACATACATGGGGATCAACAAATGAACCTGGTTTAAGTTCAAACTGTAGTACAGACGATGGTGTGTCTGATACACCTAATACAATTGGAGTGCGATCTTGTAATTTACCAGAGTCTACTTGTGGAGTGTTAGCCAATGTAGAGAATTATATGGATTATTCATATTGTAGAAAGATGTTTACGCTTGGACAAAAAAGTAGGATGCGAGCGGCGTTACAGTCTTCCATTGCAGGAAGGAATAATTTATGGCAGACCTCTAATCTACAGGAAACAGGGGCGCTTGGTAATCCAGAAATTTGTGTTGTTGATTTTTCTACCAATACTAAAGTTGTTTGTGTGGGGGGAACAGTTGAGTTTACTGATAATACTTATAATAGTCCAACAGCTTGGAATTGGACATTTCAAGGAGGGATTCCAGCATCTTCAACCAGTCAAAATCCTACAGTTACATATAGTACACCAGGAATTTACCCTGTTTCGCTTACTGCTTCAAACTCGGTAAACGCACTAACTGAAGTTAAAACGCAATTGATAAAGGTGGTGTCAGAAACAGGTATAGCACCAATACAAGAGAGTTTTGAATATGTTAATGCGATCCCTTCTGATCACTGGTTTGTTGAAAATCCTGACAATGCGATTACTTGGGAGTTGACGAATGGAGCTGCTGCTTTAGGAAGTCAGTGTGTCATGATTCAAAATGACGCAAACAATGCAGGAAATATAGATGAATTAGAAAGTACAACAATTACCCTGGATTTGAATTTGTCTGCTTCAATTTCTTTTGATTATGCCTATGCAAAACGAGCAACTGAAAACAATGATCGATTGCTACTTAAAGTATCAAAGGACTGTGGGGAAACTTGGGTGACGAAGAAGATTCTTTCAGGGAGTATATTGGAAACAGCTCCAACTACATGGTCAAGTTTTGTCCCAAATTCAACACAATGGAAAACAGCAACAGTAAGTTCAGGTAGTTTGGTGAATTACTTAGAAAGTGATTTTAGAATGAAGTTTATATTTGAAAGTGATGGAGGGAATAATATTTATATCGATAATATTAATATCAGTGGTCCTGTATCAGTAGAAGAAAGTGCATTGTTAGAAGCGTTTTTAATTTATCCAAATCCAGTAGAAGATGAAGCAATAATCAGTTTTAAAGCAAATAATAAAGTTGATAATATAGATGTTTTGGATGTTGTTGGTAAAAAAGTCATGAGTTTGGATAATGGACAATTTGGAGATGGTCAACATCGTTATGTTGTGGATACTCAAAACTTTTCTTCAGGAGTATATTTTATCGTTGTGACAAAAGATAGTAGAAAAGAAGTTCATAAGTTTATGGTAAAATAATTTTGTTGTCAAGCCGTTATTGCTTTTAAATGTTACGTTATGAAGAGTATTGTTTTATTTGTCGTTTTAGCTGTTCTTTCATTAAATATAAATGCTCAAGATAATGATGGATATACTTATGATGGAAACACTTCTAAAGTGGCTTTTAAAGATAAGTTGTTTACAGGTGGTAATTTTGGATTTAACATTAGTAACGGCCTAATGTATTTAGAGTTGGCTCCCATCTTAGGATACAAAGTTAGTGATAACTTTTCTACCGGAATTTCAGGTAAATATTTGTATTGGGGACCTACCAATAGTAACTCCCCTTTTCTTTCCTATAAATACTATGGAGGAGGACTTTTTGGTCGTTATAGAATTTCTCCGTCTATTTTGGCTTCAGCTGAATATGAATTATTAAATGTTCAAGATTTAAATCCGAATAGTGGTTCTTATGGTGAACGAACATTTAGTAATGTTTTTCTGTTGGGAGCAGGGTATAGTAATGAGATAGCCAATAACTTAAATGTACAGTTGTTTTTGTTGTATGATGTGATAGATGATCCTAATTCCCCTTATCGTTATAATTATATTTTCGGACCAAATGGTGTCCCTGTAATCTATAGGATTGGCTTTTCATTAGGTTTTTAATTTTGATTATGTAATGTGTTATTTATAGAGGTTGTTTGACTTTGCAACTTTTTTTATATAAATTTCGTCATCAATTTGAGTGTGTTCAAATTAGTTTCAGTTACATTAATCAAAAAAGAATATGAAAAAACTTTATTTTCTAATCAGCATATTTTTGTTGATAAGTGGAGGAATGTTTGCTCAAACAACTCCGGTTTTTAATACTTACCAACAGGAAATGAATGTTGCATATCAACAATACCCAAATATTCCTAGAGGGATGTTGGAGGCTGTGTCTTATAAAATGACCCATTTTAGCCATATCGATGAAACGATGCCTCAAAGTTGTTTTGGTCTTCCAAGAGTCTATGGAGTTATGGGATTGACGGAAAATGGAGAGGGATACTTTAGAAGTAATTTAAATTTAGTTGCTCAATTGTCTGGGTATACTGTCTCTGATATAAAGGCGTCTCCGCAAATTAATATATTGGCTTATGCAGCAGCATATAATCAGTTAATGATTGATATGGGGATTTCACCAACAGCTATTAATGAGCACGATCGTATCATTATTGAACTATCTGAAATTCCAAGAGATCATAATGTTGCCAACGATTTTGCTATGAATTCAAGACTTTATGGCGTGTTTAGTCTCCTAAAAGAATTAAATGTAGCAGCCTCTCCTAATGTAGATTTGGTTGCTATTTTTGGAGCCAATAACTTAAGAGTATTAAGTAGTGGAACCGTAAATCTTCAAGGAGGTGCGGTCAATTCTAGTTCAGGAACAAGTTATGTGCCTACTCAATTAAAGTCAAGTGAGTATGGTCCAGCTTTATGGGTAGCCGCGCCTAGTTGTAATAAAAGTTCAAGAAGTGGAACAGCAATATCAGCTGTTACAGTTCATACGATTCAAGGTTCTTATGCAGGTGCTATTTCATGGTCGCAAAACTGTAGTTCAAACGTATCTTATCATTATGTTGTCCGTTCTTCTGATGGTCAGGTAACACAAATGGTGTTAGAGGCAGAAAAAGCATGGCATGTTAGTTCAGCAAACCCTTATGCTATTGGTATAGAACACGAGGGGTATGTTTCTGATGCTTCATGGTATACCAATGCAATGTATACAAGTTCAGCTAACTTATCAAGAGATATTACACAAAGTGGATATGGTATTTTGCCAATTAGAACGTATTATGGCGCATCTTCTGCTGGTTTAAACACATTAGGAGCTTGTACTCAAATCAAAGGACATCAACATTTTCCTAACCAAACACATACTGATCCGGGAATTAATTGGAATTGGAAAAAATATTATAACCTAATTAACAATACAACAAATCCAACAACAGCAACAGCTGCTTCAGGGAATTATTTTGATTCAGGTGGGGCAAATGGAAATTATACTGATGATGAACGTACGTTGTATTTAATTCAGCCAACTGGCGCAAGCACAGTAACCATTAATTTTAGCGCATTTGATTTGGAAAACAACTGGGATTACCTGTTTGTATATGATGGGGCAACAACTAGTGCACCGTTATTAGCAACATTGACAGGTTCGAGTATCCCATCTTCAATTACTTCAACAGGGGGAAGTTTGTTAATAGAGTTTAGGTCAGATTGTGCAACAAGTAATGCTGGATGGGCACTCTCTTGGAGTTCTAATGGAACAGGAGGGTCTCAAGATTTAGTGCCTCCAAGCTCTGTAGTTACCTCTCCAAATGTATGGGAAACAGCTGATTTTGTGGCTTCTTTTACCGATACAGATAATTCTGGAGGAAGTGGAGTAGGAGAGAAATATTATCAAGTGATTAATTACAATGGAACAGAATGGAGAGCAAATGATGGTAATGGCTTTTTGAAAGATAATTTTGAAACTGCGATTAATGGTGATTGGGCACAACAGGTAGGTACATGGAGTATTAGTAATAATGCACTACAACAAACAGATGAAACAGAGTCTAACTCTAACTTGTATGCTTTACTAGATCAAAATATACACGATAAGTTTTTATACCATTGGTCTGCTCGAATTGAGGGAACAGGAACGAATAAAAGAGCTGGGGCTCATTTCATGTCAGATGATGGAGGGTTTACAAATAGAAAAAATTCCTACTTCGTTTATTTTAGAGCTGATGATGATAAAATCCAAATATATAAAGTCACCAATGATGTAATCAGTTTAGAACATGATGTTCCCTATACTGTAAATGCTAATCAATGGCATGATATAAAAATCACGTACGATAAAACAACAGGAGAGATAGATGTGTGGTTGGATAATGTTTTTGCAACAAGTTGGACAGATCCTAACCCTATTATTGGGGGAGATTATTTCTCTTTGAGAAATGGAAACTGTATTTATAAAGTTGATAATTTAAATGTCTACCATAACAGAGCTTCCAATGAGGTGGTTACAATTGGAGCTGCAAATACTAATGATATCAGGTATCAAAACCCAGACCCTTCAACGTTTTCTGGCAAAGTTAAGTCTTTGGTAGTTGACAACCAGCATAATATTTCAACCGTGTCATCGAAGAATATTAATGTCGATTGGACAGCGCCATTAGATGTAACCAATTTGTTTGATGGTACAGGTGCAGATATTAGTAGTACTTCTAATAATACTCAGTTGTCGGCGAATTGGACGGCGTCTTCTGATCAACATTCAGGAGTGGCGAGATATTGGTATGCTATAGGTACTACTTCAGGAGGTACAGATGTTGTGAACTGGACAGATAACTGGTTTAATACAAGTGTAACAGCTACTGGACTTTCACTAACACAAGGAACGACTTACTATGTGTCAGTTAGAGCAGAAAATGGAGCAGGTTTGTTGTCGAATGTAGTGAGTACAGATGGACAGATAATAGGAAACCCAACAGGGACTCCTGTATCTAATTTTACTGTGCCTAATACTTATGTTTGTTCTAATGATTCTATCGCGTTGGTAAATAATTCAACAAATGCAACTTCTTATCTTTGGAGTGCTAATGGCGGAACGATTAATGCACCAACGAGTTCTAGCCCTTATGTTTCTTTTGCAACCTCGGGGAGCTATACGGTGTCTTTAGTGGCTACAGGCCCAGGTGGAGCCGATACATCATCTCAAACAATAACTGTAGTGGTTGATTCTGCTCCAGTAGCTATGGCTTCGCAAAGTGATACGATGGTGTGTACAGATAACCCTATGGTTACTTTTACCAATCAGTCGCAGAATGCAAATGGCTATTTGTGGAGCTTTGGAGATGGTTCAACATCTACAGATGCCAATCCATGGCATGCTTATGATGGTCCAGGAGTATTTAATGTAACGTTAACTGCAATCAATGGAACTTGTCCAAACGATGTGTTACAGTTAAGTGTTACCGTTGATGATTGTTCTGATATAAAAGAGGAACAAGGATTAAGTCTACTGTTGTATCCTAACCCAGCATTAGATCATGTAACTTTAATGTATCATTTAGGTGCTGATTCAGAATACAGTATTGTGCTATATGATCTTACAGGAAGAAAGGTGTTGGATTTGTTTAATGGAGGAAATGTGGCAGGAAATCATGTGTTACAATTTGATGTGAAAGCATTAGCATCAGGTAATTATCACTTAGTGGTTCAAGGAGAAGAATTTAAGGCTGTTAAACCATTAGTGATTCGATAAAAATAGTAGCTTTGTTAGTGTAAAACAGTAGCAATGAAAGTATTTAAGTTTGGAGGAGCGTCTGTTAAGGACGCTTCTTCTGTTTTGAATGTAGCCGAAATAATTAATCTATACACAGAAGATTTGATAGTTGTTGTCTCAGCGATGGGGAAAACAACTAATTTAATGGAGCGGTTGGTTAAAGCGTGCTACGAAAAAGAAGTGCAATTAATAGAAGAACTGTATCAAGAAGTTTATGAGCAGCACTACAACATCGTTGTAGCGTTAGGGTTAATCGAAGATGAAGATTTTATTACGCTTTTTGAGTATAAGTTTGATGAGTTAGAACAAAAAATCAATAATGATCTCTCAGAGAATTATGCTTATGAATATGATCAAATTGTAAGTTTTGGAGAAATTATTTCAACAACAATTATTTCAGGGTTCTTGAATTTTATTGGAATAGAAAATTGTTGGTTCGATGCTCGTAAAATTGTAAGAACGGATTCAGCATTTAGGTCTGCAAAAGTTAATTGGCCAAAGACAGAACAGCTTATTAGCGAAAAAATTAAGCCTTATTTAATCGCTGATGATGAAAAGAAAATAGCCGTTACTCAAGGTTTTATAGGGCATACTGAAACACATCAGACAACGACTTTAGGAAGAGAAGGTTCAGATTTTTCAGCTGCGATATTAGCTTGGAGCTTGAATGCAGAGGATGTGACGATTTGGAAAGATGTTCCAGGAATGTTAAATGCAGATCCTAAATTTTTTAATAACTGTGTTAAGTTAGATCAAATTTCGTTTAAAGAAGCTATAGAGTTGAGTTACTACGGAGCTTCGGTAATTCACCCCAAAACAATAAAGCCACTTCAGAATAAAAACATTCCACTTTATGTCAAGTCTTTTGTTGCTCCAAATGAAGCAGGAACGATGATTCAAGAGTCTGGAGAGTTAGATGCTAAAGTTCCTTCTTATATCTTTAAAGGAAACCAAACATTAATTTCTTTTGTTCCTAGGGATTTTTCTTTTGTGGATGAAAAAGGGCTAACAGCATTTTTTTCATTTTTTACCATGCATAATATTAAAATTAACCTAATGCAAAACTCAGCAATTAGTTTTTCAATTTGCATAGATGATAGTGAGGAGGTAAAAACGTTGATTTTAGAGACTTTTAAAAATGAGTTTAAAGTAAGGTATAATAGTGAGTTGGAATTGTTGACAATTAGACATTATAATGAAGATGTAGTTCAGAAATTAACGGAAAGTAGAGTGGTTTTGGTACAACAAAAGTCTAGGCAAACAGCTCGATTTGTGATGAAAAAAGAAATTTAAAAAATAAAAAATGACTTTTCTATTAAAATTAACACAAGAAAATAGTTGTGAGATAAAAAACAATATCTACCTTTGCGGAAATTTTTGGAAAAACAGTGTCATTTTTAAAAATCAAAATGAAACAAACAAATAGTATTAAAACAATCGTGTTAGCAGGGCTGTCTTTGCTAATGTCAATTAATTTTTACGCTAGTCACCCTGAAGGGGAAGGACACGGGCATCACGATGAGCATGCAGCTCCTAAGAAATATGATCCAGTTAAAACAATTATGGACCATATTAAAGATGCTAATGAATGGCATGTAATTACAACAGATGAAAATTCTGCACATCCAAATCACGTAAGTATTCCTTTACCAGTTATCATTTACGATAACGAAGGTTTAAAGTTTTTTATGTCTTCAAAAGTAGCTCATGGTCACGAGTATGAAGGGTATACAATGCATCATGGAGATGTCGTGTCATTGTCAGGTAAGAAAAAAGCAGATATGTTTGATGTTGTTAAAGGTAATTTAAGCACTGAAGATGTATTCTTTGATGTGTCTATTACTAAAAATGTTGCAACATTGATCCTTGTTTCGATTATCTTATTGTTGGTGTTTCCTAGAATGGCAAAAAGTTACAAGAAAGGTTTAGTTCCTAGTGGAGTAGCGAAGTTTTTAGAGCCAATTGTGTTGTTTGTAAGAGACGATATCGCTAGACCAAATTTTGATGATAAACAAATGAAAAAGTTTATGCCGTTTTTATTGAGTATTTTCTTCTTTATTTGGTTCTCTAATATGATGGGGTTAATTCCATTTCCTCCATTTGGAGCCAACTTAACAGGGAATATTTCTGTAACGTTTGTATTAGCATTAATTACAATGTTAATGATAAACTTAAATGGTAATAAAGGATATTGGGGGCACATGTTATGGATGCCAGGAGTTCCAGTTCCTGTAAAAATATTATTAGCACCAATCGAATTAGTAGGGGTTGTTGCTAAACCGTTTGCCTTAATGATACGTTTGTTTGCAAACATTACAGCAGGACATATCGTAGTTTTAAGTTTGATCGGAATTATCTTTATATTTCAAAGTGTTGGAGGGTCATTAATGGCAGTTCCTTTAGCTTTGTTTATTTCGGTATTAGAAATATTGGTAGCTTTCTTACAAGCATTTGTGTTCACCATGTTAGCGGCTCTATTTATTGGGACGTCAACAGCAGAAGCACATCATTAACAAGTAATTATTAACCAAAACAAAACATAAATTATGAGTGGAATGGGAGTTTTAGGAGCAGGTCTTGCAGTATTAGGAGTAGGACTTGGTATTGGTAGAATCGGTGGATCAGCAATGGAAGGTATTGCTAGACAGCCAGAAGCTGCTGACAAAATTCAAACAGCAATGATTGTTGCTGCGGCTCTTATCGAGGGTGCTGGATTATTCGCAATTGCGTCTACTTTCTGGGCTTAAGATTCAAGAATCTAAACCATCACAATTAGCGGTTGGCTGATTGTGATGGTTTTTAATTATGTTTGATTAAATTAGAATTATAACAAAATAATATATATGTTAGGATTAGTTACACCAGGATTCGGATTAACAATATGGATGTTGATCACTTTTGGAATTTTGATGGTATTATTGAAGAAGTTTGCTTGGAAACCAATTTTAGGAGCAATCAACGAAAGAGAAACTAAAATTGAAGGAGCTTTAGCTGCTGCTGAAAAAGCAAAAGAGGAGATGGCAGAACTGAATGCTAAAAACGACGAAATGAGAAAGGTTGCTTTAGCAGAAAGAGATGCTTTAATGAAAGAGGCTAGAGAGATGAAAGCTCAAATTATTGCTGAAGCTAAAACTAAAGCAGGTTCAGAAGCAGAGTCTATGTTGACTACAGCTAGAGAAACAATTGCTCAAGAAAAAGCAGCAGCAGTTAGTGAAATAAAAGCACAAGTAGCTACTTTATCAATTGATATTGCAGAAAAATTAGTAAAAGAAAAATTGTCTTCTGATGATAAACAAAAAGCATTAGTAGATAATTTAGTTGAGGATGTAAACTTAAACTAATTATGGTGAACTCATTAGCAGGAAACAGATATGCTCAATCATTGATTGACTTGGCCAAAGAACAAAGCCAGTTAGATGCGGTATATAACGATATGTTATTAATTGGATCAACAATTAAAGAGAGTAAAGATTTATCTGTTTTATTAAATAGTCCAGTTGTAAAGACCGATAAAAAACATAGCGTTTTAGCAGCTGTGTTTGGAGCTAAGATAACTGAGCTGACTACAAAGTTTTTACAATTAATTTCGACAAGAAAAAGAGAAGCTTTATTGGAAGCAATTGCTTTTTCTTTTGTAAACTTATACAAAAAAGAAAAAAATATTGTTGTTGCAGAAGTAACTTCGGCAGTGAAGTTAGATGATGCGCAAAAACAAAACATCATCAACCTATTAAAGACTGATGCTACTATAGAAATGGTAGAGAAAATTGATCCATCAATTATTGGAGGTTTTATTGTAAGAGTTGATGATAGGCAAATCGACGCGAGTGTAGTAAGAGAAATTAGTAACTTAAGACAAGCGTTAAACTAATAATTGTGATGAAAGCACTATTTACTATAATACTAATGACTTTAACTTTTGGAGTGACTTTCGCTCAGAAGATAAAGGAAAAAAAAGGACAGATATATGTTGATGGTGTCGAGCTATTATTCGTTGAAAAAATTAAGTTAGCAGGGAATATAGATTTTGTTGTTAAAGATTTGAAGGAGAATGATTTAATAAACTTTGTAATGAAAGATTATTATGATCCCGACAAATTAGTAACCAAAACAGATCCAAGGACTAAAGTAAAAACTACGACAAGAGGAGCCACAGTTTCATATTATGAAATTTCTTTTGTAGGCTTAGAAGATTTTTGTGAGTCTGGTTATGTCTTCCCAACCAATAAAGGAGTTGCTAAGTTTGTGATTAAGAATAAGCTAGCAGATTCGAAAACTGGTGTTGTTGACTTAGAAAATGCTAAAGCTTTTATCGAGAGAATAGGGAAAGAAGAAACGCGTAGAAGAGAAGAAATTAGTGGCAACAAAGTAATTATAATAAATGAAAATTCAGCACCTTCAAATCAAGAAGGAGATGGAGTTACAATAAAAAAAGGAAACGTAAAAGTTAATATTGGAAATTAAATCAAAATAAAATGGCAGGAATAAACCCAGCAGAAGTTTCAGCAATTTTGAAAGAGCAACTTTCAGGATTAAAAACAGAAGCAGAATTAGAAGAAGTAGGTACCGTTTTACAAGTAGGAGATGGTATTGCTCGTATCTATGGACTTTCAAGTGTTCAATATGGTGAGTTGATTCAATTTGACAATGGATTACAAGGTATTGCATTAAATCTTGAAGAAGATAATGTAGGAGCTGTATTATTAGGATCTTCTAATAAAGTAAAAGAAGGAGATACTGTAAAAAGAACAAAAAGAATTGCTTCGGTAAAAGTTGGTGAAGGAATGTTAGGTCGTGTTGTTGACACAATGGGAAATCCTATTGATGGAAAAGGACCTATTACAGGAGAATTGTATGAAATGCCAATCGAGCGTAAAGCTCCAGGTGTAATTTACAGACAACCTGTAGATGAGCCTTTACAAACAGGAATTAAAGCGGTTGATGCCATGATTCCAATTGGAAGAGGACAAAGAGAGTTGATTATTGGAGATAGAGGTACAGGAAAAACAACTGTAGCAATCGATACAATCATCAACCAAAAAGAGTTTTACGATAGAGGAGAAACAGTTTATTGTATTTATGTAGCAGTTGGTCAAAAAGGATCTACAGTTGCAGGAATCGTTAAAAAATTAGAAGAAGCAGGAGCAATGGCTTATACAGTTGTTGTTGCGTCTAACGCATCTGATCCAGCTCCAATGCAGTTTTATGCACCATTTACAGGAGCAGCTATTGGAGAGTTCTTCAGAGATACAGGTAGACCAGCTTTAATTACTTATGATGATTTATCAAAGCAAGCTGTTGCTTACCGTGAGGTGTCATTATTATTAAGACGTCCTCCAGGTCGTGAGGCTTATCCAGGAG
Organism: Flavobacteriales bacterium; assembly: GCA_025210295.1. Taxonomy (NCBI): domain Bacteria; kingdom Pseudomonadati; phylum Bacteroidota; class Flavobacteriia; order Flavobacteriales; species Flavobacteriales bacterium. The sequence continues at coordinate 16,105 of JAOASC010000002.1, forward strand.
ATGTATTCTTCTTACACTCAAGATTACTAGAGAGAGCTGCAAAAGTAAATGCATCTGATGAGATTGCTGCAAATATGAATGATTTACCAGAGTCTTTAAAAGGAATCGTAAAAGGTGGAGGTTCTTTAACAGCTTTACCTATTATTGAGACTCAAGCAGGTGACGTTTCTGCATATATTCCTACAAATGTAATTTCGATTACAGATGGTCAAATATTCTTAGAGGCTAACTTGTTTAACTCAGGTGTAAGACCAGCAATTAACGTAGGTATTTCTGTATCGCGTGTAGGTGGTTCTGCTCAGATTAAGTCAATGAAAAAAGTATCTGGTACATTGAAACTAGATCAAGCTCAATATAGAGAGTTAGAGGCATTTGCTAAATTTGGTTCAGATCTAGATGCTGCTACTAAATCAGTAATTGAGAAAGGAGCGCGTAACGTGGAAATCTTAAAACAAAATGAAGGGTCTCCATTACCAGTAGAAGAGCAAATCTCAATCATTTACTGTGGAACTAAAGGGTTAATCGGAAATGTTCCAGTGAAGAAAGTTAAAGAATTTGAAGAAGAATTCTTATCGTTCTTAAGAAACAAACATCAAGATGTTTTATCAACTTTAAAAGCTGGTAAATTGACTGATGAAGTGACAGACACTTTAGAAAAAGTAGCAAAAGATATTGCTTCTAAATATTAATTTAGACTTATAAAGATTCAAGATTAAAAGATTCAAGATGTATTCATTCATCTTGAATCTTGAGTCTTAAAATCTTAATTCTTACAGTACATGGCAAACTTAAAAGAAATAAGAAATAGAATTACTTCTGTAAACTCAACAATGCAGATTACATCTGCAATGAAAATGGTATCTGCTGCTAAATTAAAAAGAGCGCAAGATGCAATTACTCAGATGAGACCTTATGCAGAAAAATTACAAGAAATATTAAGTAACTTATCTTCTTCTTTGGATACATCAGAAAATGAGTATGCGCAGGAAAGAGAAGTAAAAGATGTTTTAATTATAGGAATTACATCAAATAGAGGTCTTTGTGGAGGGTTTAACAACAACATCACCAAAAAGATTAAAGCTTTAGCTGCTTCAGAATATAAAGATTGTAACTTATCTGTTTTACCAGTAGGTAAAAAAATGATGGACGCAATTAAATATACTGATTGGGTAAATAAAGATGCTGAGTTATACCAAAACCCAGAAGAAATTTGGAATGATTTGACATTCAAAAATGTAAGCGAAATGGCCGTAACAATTATGGATGCTTACAAAGCTGAACGTTACGATAAAATCGTTTTAGTTTATAACTCTTTTAAAAACGCTGCTGTACAAATTGTTAAAAATGAGCAATTCTTGCCAATTATTGCTCCTGAAGAAGATGAATCTTCAAATGCAGCTGATTATGTGTTTGATCCCTCTAAAAAGGAAATAGTGAGAGATTTAATACCTAACTCTTTAAAAATACAACTGTACAAAGCTTTATTAGATTCACACGCTTCTGAGCATGGAGCTAGAATGACAGCAATGCATCAAGCTACAGATAATGCTACAGAATTAAAGAAAGAGCTACAGTTAACTTATAATAAAGCTAGACAAGCTGCAATTACCAATGAAATACTTGAAATCGTAGGTGGAGCAGAAGCTTTAAATAATTAAGGAAAATTATAGTCCTATAAATAACATTGAAGGCTTAACCGTAAGGTTAGGCCTTTTTTATTGTATAATTTTACTTTTAATGGCCTTAGAGAGACTTCTAGATACTGGAACAATTGTGCCTGTAGCATCGAAATGAAGTTTGTATCCTTGAGCGTTTCCAGATACATTTTTTACACTAGTTAAATTTACCAAATAGCTTCGATGAACCTTTTCAAGTGAATCTAATGATGGTTTTATCTGGTTGAAAATATTAGCTAAACTAACACGTATTAGAAGCTTTTCGGCCTTCCTGTTTTCCGTATACACTATTTCACAGTAATTGGATTGAGAATTTATGTATAAAATGTGCTCTGGGTTGATTGAAAAGGTTTCGTTTTTACCCTCTCCAATAACAGTAATAAGCCTTGGAGTATCAGGTGTTAACTTTACTTTAATTGCTTTAGTATCGATTTTTTTGTTAATCTCCTCTGAAGATTGAATGTATTTTTTAAGCAATCGATTTTGGTTGTATAGTATAATCCCAAAGATTGGAAAAATACCAATTAGAATGGTCAGCCAAATTACGCGAAACAAAATTCCAAATTGAAATTCAACACCCAAGACCAATAACCCATATATGATGATAAAAAATGCAATCGAAAAAAGAATGAGAACATTGAGGGTTAGTTCTTTTTTTACAGACCACTTTTCTTCAATGCAAAAAGATGGGCTAACAATGGGTATAATAAAAAATAAGACTAACGGAACTAGGAAGCTAATAAAACCATATACAGCACATTGACTTAATGTAAAATCAACATCCACACCAATGATAGAACTAGGCTTAAAAAAGTATAAAAAGAAAGTAACAAATACGAAAATAGCCGCGTTAACTTTAACTATATGCAGGAAAGAGATGTTCCAATCCCTAGGATAAGGTTTGTTTAAGACCTCTTTTAACATTGTTTAATCACGCTTTAAATCAATGGTTAACCAAGGTGCATCATAGGTGTAATGCTCCATTTTCATATAGTTGGCAAATTTTGGTAAAAAAACATTCTTACGTCTATTTTGTAAATCAATGATTAGTTCATCACCAAACTTTTTTAACTCAAAATCCTTTTCTTCAATAAAAGGTATTTTTAGCTTTACACGATAACCGTCTTCAATGTCTTTGACTTCTAATGGCTTTTCTAAGTGAAAGACCTGTGTTGGATCCTCGCCATTATAAATAGTGTTACCAATTTCATTGAGTAATTCGGTGCCAAAAACTTCTTTTCCTTGATGAGGAACTTTAAGAATGGGTAATGGAGCAAAACTTTCCTCAATTTCTTCAAGATATTCTTTTTGCTTCTTGATATAGTGACCAAATAGTGCCGTTTCAGACTCTGGTAATATTCTATTGACAACAACTGCATCTACATTATAACCATAAAGTTGTAAATAAGAATAAGCTCTTTTCGACTCTTGAACAACCATTCGCTCAGGATTGGCTACAATACGTATAGAACAGATTGTGGGATCTAAAAATGCCTTTTGAATGGTTTCTAATTTGTCAAACAATTGCTGCATCTCATCATAACCTTTATCAACAGGTATACCTGTGGTTTTTCTTACCACTTTCCCCAGTGTTCTCACAGCAAACTGTTGCCCAGGAAAAGCTTTGGTTAACCAAGATTTAGTTACTTGAGGTAAGCTCAAAAGCGTTAATGTTTCTCCGGTAGGAGCACTATCTATTACAATAACATCAAAAGTGTTTTCTCTGTAAAACTTTTCAATCCAAAGAAAAGCAGCACCTTCTTCCATTCCTGGTAATACAGAAAGCTCTTCTGCTACCACATTTTTCACCCCCTGAAACTTAAAAATAGCTTTCATCATTTCACGCATATTACCCCAGTATTTTTTCATGGAATAATAAACGTCAAACTCCATACACCATAGGTTTTCAGCTATTTCAGTTGGTTCAGGCTCAAGTTTTTGATTTAAGGCATCGCTTAGACTATGAGCTGGATCAGTTGAGATGATTAATGTTTTTTTTCCTTGCTGAGCAGACTTTAATGCTGTAGCAGCTGCTGTAGTTGTTTTTCCAACCCCTCCTTTTCCTGTAAATAGTATAATCCTCATAGTTCTTCTCGTAAAGAAGCAAGCTTCCTCATAGTTTAAGGTGCTAAGATATTTATTTCATTCGATATTTCGTTGATTTCTCATCCTGCATTCTCAGGATTAACGTTATTTTCTTAATTTTGAATTGCATTTTTAAGTTGTTTTTCATGAAGTATATCTTATTATCGATTGGTCTATTTTTTCTTTTTCAAATAAATTATAGCCAAAGACTTTCTCAAGGAACAGTGATAAGTGTGATTACCTGTGATGAAGGAGATGAAATTTATTCGCTGTTCGGACATAGTGCTCTGAGAGTTAAAGACGTAAGAAACCATATCGATTTTGTATACAATTGGGGGATGTTTGAATTTGGAAGTGATGAACTCGATTTTCAATATCGCTTTGCCAAAGGAAAGCTAAAATACTATATGGCTGAAGAGTTGTTTGAAAATTTTATGTACACCTATCAACTAGAAGAAAGAACGGTTAGAGAACAAATTCTAAACCTAACATACAAACAAAAAATACAATTGTGGAATGCAATACAGGAGAACTATAAACCAGAAAACCGTTATTATAGATATGATTTTTTCTTCGATAATTGTTCAACAAGAATAGGGGAGTTGTTAAAAAATGCTTTAGGTGAAAGTTTAAACTCTTCAGAATTACCCGAGGCCAATCGATATACATATCGCCAATTAATAGATAAACAAGTACACACTTCTCAACCCTGGTCAGATTTCGGTATAGACTTAGCTTTAGGTAAGAAAATAGATAAGATTACGACGAGTGAAGAAATGCAGTTCTTACCCAAGTATTTAGAACAGTTTTTGGCTTTATCTAAGATCCAAACTACTACAGGAGAGCAAAATCTAGTTGCCAGAGAAAAGGTATTGTTAGTTGGGAAAAGCAGAGTGAGCAGCACTTATGACGGGTGGGCTCCTTCTACAATTACTTGGGGGGTATTCTTTTTGGTATTGGTTATCCATTTGATCAATAAACGAGTGTTGTCACTTTCTTTGGATGTAATGATGTTGTTATTATTTGGAATATTAGGGGGAGTAGTTCTTTTTTTATGGTTGGGGACTGATCATGAACCTACAAAATCTAATTTTAATTTGTTATGGGCCAACCCTATTCACCTTGTTACAATAGTGTTGTTGCTTTTTAAGAAAAAGTTACTAAATAAGTATGCTTTATTTATGGCTTTTTATTCTTTTGCAATCATTTTGTTTTGGATTGCTTTACCGCAAGAATTTAATGAGGCTGTTAGACCATTAATCCTCATTCAAGTGTTGATTTATTATTATTTATATTCAAGTACTAAAGCGCTATCCCTTGATAGTGAATAAGGTTAAGAAAATATTAATTATCACATGATTATCAGCTTTTATCGCTGATTTAGATAAAAAGACTACCATAATACTGTATTTTTTTGTAGCATTGCATAATTAATAAATTAGGTGTGTTATGTTTAAAAAAATACTAATATTTTTATGTTTGTTTTCGATTTCTTATGTGTTAAAAGCACAATCAGGAACTGATTTTTGGTTAGCTCCACCAGAGGTAACATCAGGTCACGTAACAGATAATCCTGTAATGCTGAGGATTGCGACTGGAGCAAATCCGGCAACAGTAACAATTTCTCAGCCTGCAAATCCAGGGTTTAATGGAGGAACTCCTATCGTCTTAACAATGGCTGCAAATGCAGCAACTACAGTCGATTTATCAGCAGAGTTAAATAACCTTGAGACAAGGCCATCCAATACTGTGCTCAATACGGGGTTGCATATTAGTTCGACACAAAAAATTACTTGTTACTATGAAATAAATACTGGTTTTAACCCAGATATATATGCGCTTAAAGGAGATAATGGATTGGGAACTGAATTTTATACACCTTTTCAATCAAAATGGCGAAATGGAAATTATTCTCCAACGCCATACACGTCTTTTGATATCGTAGCAACACAAAATAATACAACAATATTAATTTACCCAAGAGTTCCTTTAGATGGAGGACACCCAGCGTTAACATCATATACCATAACGTTGAATCGTGGTCAAACCTATTCTGGTTCTGTAACGAGTACATCTGGTATAGATAATCCTGCAGGAACAGCTATAGTTTCTGATAAACCTATTGCAGTTTCAACAAAAGATGATTCTGTATGGCCGCAGCCAGCAGGTTGTAGAGATTTAGTAGGAGATCAATTAGTCCCAACAAATATTGTAGGAACAGACTACATTGTTCAAAGAGGTGGATTAACAGTTCCTGAAAGTGCATTTATTACAGCGACAAGAAATAATTGTATTGTAACTGTGGCTGGAACTTACGTTACAACCCTTTTTGCAGGAGAGACTTACGAAGTGCCTATTACAGCTCAAGCAACGTATATCAATTGCTCCGAACCAGCATATTGTTTTCATATTTCTGGATTTGGTTGTGAAGTTGGTGGAGCCTTATTACCTCCATTAAATTGTGCTGGGTCTGATCAAGTAAACTTCGTACGTTCTACAACTGAGTTTTTTGGCCTAAATATCTTAGTTCCTACAGGTTCTCAAGGAAATTTTGCTTTGAATGGAAATACAACACTTATACCAGCAGGAGCATTCTCGCCAGTTCCAGGTACAGGAGGAGCTTGGATGGAAGCCCAAATTTCATATAATACAACAGATATTCCGATCAATACCAATATGCTTATTACGAATACTTCAGACGCTTTTGCTGTTGGTATTATCAATGGAGGAGCATCTTCAGGTTGTCGATTTGGTTATTTCTCTGAGTTTGCCGCTAAAATTGATATTAGTGCAGGTGTAGACCAGACAGTATGTGCCAATGATAGTGCAACATTGAATGGATCTGTGGCAGGAGGTTCTACCACAGGAATTTGGACAGGAGGTTCAGGGCAGTTCTTGCCTAGCGCAACAGCATTGAACGCGACTTATGTACCAAGTCCAGCTGATATCTCGCTAGGTACTATTATTTTAACGTTGACTTCTACAGGGAATTGTACACCAGTAGATGATCAAATGCAATTGTCTTTTTCTCCTGCACCAGTCGCTAATGCAGGAAGTGATGTTTCTGTTTGTGAAAATAATCCAGCCGTTTCTTTAAATGGTAGTGTAACCATAGCAGCAAGTGGTGTTTGGAGTGGAGGAGCAGGAACATATAGCCCAAATAGTTCTAGTTTAACAACCTCATATACCCCAACAGCTGCAGAAATTAATGCAGGAACATTAGTAATGACCTTGACAACAACAGGAAATGGTGTTTGTAATGCAGAAACAGATAATGTCATTGTAACATTTACACCATCACCTACAGTTGATGCCGGAGTTAATCAAACAGTGTGTTCTAATAATGCACAAGTCAACTTAGCTGGGTCTCGTACATTGGCTACAGGAGTGATTTGGAGCGGAGCTGGAACATTTTCTCCGAATGTTAACGCATTAAACCCTAATTATACACCATCAGCAGCAGAAATATTATCAGGAAACACAGTCTTGACCTTAACAACCACAGGGAATGGAAACTGTAATGCAGTATCGGATGTTGTAACACTTAATTTTACACCATCACCTACAGTAAATGCCAGTACAGATCAAACCGTTTGTTCGAATAATTCGGCAGTTACCTTAAATGGTTCCACGACGGTGGCTACAGGGGGGCAATGGACAGGAGGATTAGGAGTTTTTCTTCCAAATAATAATACGCTAAATGCAACCTATAACCCAACAAGTGCTGAGATTGCCAATGGGAGTTTAAACTTAACGCTAACGACAACAGGAAATGGAAATTGTAATGCAGAAACAGATAACATGACCATTAACTTTACCCCTTCTCCAACAGTTGAGGCAGGTGCTGCGCAGACAGTTTGTAGTAGTAGCCCAGCGGTAACTTTAGGAGGTTCTGTAACCGTTGCAACTGGAGGTTTCTGGTCGGGAGGAGCAGGAACATTTTCTCCAAACGCAGCAGATTTGAATGCTACTTATACACCATCGGCAGCTGAAATTACAACAGGCTCTGTTCAATTAATGCTAACAACCACAGGAAATGGTAACTGTAATCCAGTATCTGATAGTGTTATGATTACAATAACACCAACACCAACAGTAAATGCAGGACCAAACCAAACTTCATGTGCCAACAACTCAGCGGTTAATTTAGGAGGAGTAATCACAACTGCGACAGGAGGAATTTGGAGTGGAGGAACAGGTAACTTCGTTTCGTCTAATACAGATATAAATGCAGTTTATACACCATCAAATGCAGAAGTTACAGCAGGAAGTGTCAACTTAACTCTAACTTCTACTGGAAATGGTAACTGTCCGGCAATCACAGATGATATTTTAATTACGATTATACCAGCTCCAGTTGCTGACGCTGGATTAGATCAAACAGCTTGTTCTAATAATGCATCGATTAACCTTGTTGGTTCTGTAAATGGAGCTAGTGGTGGACAATGGTCGGGTGGTTTAGGAGCTTTTTCTCCGAGTAATAATGCTTTAAATGCCACTTATACACCTAATGCTACAGAATTGGCAAACGGAAGCGCAACGATAACCTTAACAACAACAGGGAATGGAGTCTGTAATGCAGAGTCAGATAATATGTTAATAACCTTTACTCCAGCGCCAACAGTAGATGCTGGTTTAGATATTACTTCATGTGAAAATAACCCTCAAGTGACGTTAAATGGAAACGTTACAATAGCAACAGGAGGACAATGGATTGGAGGAACAGGAAGTTTTACTCCATCGAATACTGATTTAAGCGCAACTTATACACCATCAACTTCTGAAATTACCAATGGAACAGCTCTACTGATTCTACAATCGACTGGAAATGCCAATTGTAATATGGAAAGTGATAGTGTTGTCATTACTATAGATCCATCTCCAGTAGTTGCTGCTGGTGTAGATCAGACAATATGTGTGAATAACTTGAACGTTGTACTTTCGGGTTCTGTTTCAGGAATTACCAATACAGGAAACTGGACTACTTCAGGTTCAGGATTCTTTGTGCCAAACTCCACAGCACTCAATGCGAACTATGTTCCAAGTGCTGCTGATTCAATAGCGGGAAGTGTAATGCTGACCTTAACATCTACCAATAATGTCGCTTGTACACCAGTTTCTGATAGTATGTTGGTAACAATTTTACCTGCTGGTATTGCCAATGCAGGGTCAGATGTAACTGTATGTGCAAACAACTCTACCATAAACTTAGCAGGAAGCGTGAGTGGTGGAGCAAGTACAGGTGTTTGGACAACAAATGGAACAGGAGTGTTTGTACCAGATAATCAAACATTGAATGCAAACTATATTCCAAGCCCTGCTGATGCAGCTTTAGGTTCTGTGACACTAACACTAACTGCTAATAGTTGTGATGCTGATACCGATAATATAACCGTAACCATTACCCCAGCTCCAATTGTTGCAGCTGGACAAGATGTAACAGTATGTGCTAATAGTTTAACCATCCCATTAAACGGAAGTGTATCAGGTGCTACAACAACAGGAGTGTGGACAACTAGTGGTACAGGGACATTTAATCCATCGAATACTGATTTGAATGCCAGTTATATTGCTAGTTCTCAAGATTCACTTAATCAAACCATAACTTTGGTGCTTTCGGCAACTAGCATTGGTCAATGTGCACCAGAAACAGATACTATGGTCATTAACATCTTTCCAACTGGTACAGCAGATGGAGGAGCAGACCAAGTGCTTTGTGAAAATAACGGAAATGTTCAGTTAACTGGAGTTATTGGTGGTGGTGCCACAATTGGGGAGTGGAACTCCAGCGGATCAGGAACTTTTGTACCAAATATTAATGATATGAATGCTGTTTATGTGCCAAGTGCAGCAGATTTAATTTTGGGATCTGTAAATATTAGTTTATCGGCAACAAACAGTTGTAACAATGCTTCAGATGTAATAGGAGTAACGTATACACCAGCTCCAACGGTTAATGCAGGAGCTGACACTTCGGTATGTGGAACGAATGCAGTAATTGCGTTAAGCGGAAATATTATTGGAGCAGTTGGAGGAGAATGGAGTACAAATGGAACAGGGGTATTTAGTCCTAATATTCAATCATTAAATGCTATATATAGTGCAAGTAGCCAAGATGTAGCTAATGGAGGAGTTTGGATTTATTTAACTTCTATTGGTAATGGCGATTGTAACGCAGTAGTTGATTCTATGAGATTAACCATTACAACAGGAATTAATGTAAATGCAGGAGTAGATCAAACAGTATGTTCGACATCTTCTTTTACCGTATTACAAGGTGTGGTATCGAATGGATCAACAACTGGAGTGTGGAGTACGCTTGGGTCAGGAACGTTTACACCAAGTACTACATCATTGACTACCGAATATCACTTTGGAGCAGGAGATTTAGTTAATGGAAGTGTCGATTTAGTCTTAACATCTACCAATAATGGAAGTTGTATCGCTGAAACAGATACCATGACGATTAACTTTGGAAGTAATGCCTATGCTTCTGCTGGAAATGACTTCTTTATGTGTGGGTCAGAGCCAAGCACAGCACCATTAAATGGTTATGTTTCAGGTGGGGCAACACAAGGACAGTGGTCTACTTTAGGGACAGGAAGTTTCTCTAGTTTAACAGATTTTAATGCTGTATATACACCAAGTGTTACTGATTTTGCAAATGGATTCTTTGAACTAGTGTTAACAACTACAGACCATGGTTCGTGTCTAGAAGGTGTTGATACTGTTATGGTAACAATCGAAGCTGTTCCATCTGCTAATGCAGGTGTGAATATCCAAGCTTGTACAACATCTGATTCAATTCCATTATCGGGATCTGTTTCTAACGTTTCAGGAGGACAATGGTCAACAGGTGGAACAGGTACATTCCATCCAAATGATACGACATTGAATGCGGTTTATGTTCCTAGTATTGCTGATTTAGGTAGTGGAACAATTCAAGTTTATTTAACGACAATAGGATCTCAAATATGTGGAAGTGATATGGATTCTATAACCATCGAGTTTGCTGATCCATTGACCGTAGATTTTGCTAATTCTGATGGTTGTGAAAATAATTTTATGAGTTTTTACGATAGTACAATTGTTCATTTTGGTTCTATTTCTGAATGGAATTGGGATTTTGGAGATGGAGGTACATCGCAATCACCTAATCCAATCCACCTTTATACAAACTCTGGGGCTTATGATGTTGTCTTAGAAGTAGTATCCAATTTAGGGTGTGAATATACTTTAACTCAATCTGTTGTTGTTCAAGGTTCGCCTATTGCGAATTTCTCATTGCCAACAGGGGATGTGATTGTAGGACAGGAAGTCGGGTATTCTGATTTATCAGTAGGAGGAGTATCTTGGTATTGGACATTTGGAGATGGTTTTGGAAACTCAACAGACCAAAATCCAACTTATACATACGCTACTGAAGGTGATTATAATGTCTTACAAACTGTTACCAATGCTTTCGGATGTTCTGATACAGCCTTGTTAACGCTAACAGTATTGCCAGAAGAAGAGCCTTATTATCCTCCAGTTGTTCCATCTGGTTTCTCTCCAAATGGAGATGGGGAAAATGATGTGTTGTATGTAAGAGGTGGACCTTTTGATTCGGTTATTTTGAGAGTTTATAATAACTGGGGTAACCTTATCTTTGAGTCAAATGATGTAAACGTTGGATGGGATGGAACTCATAATGGAAAAGACCAACCAAAAGGCGATTACGTATATAGTGCAATTGTAATTGGACTGGATGGAAAAGAGTATATTAAGAAAGGAAGTGTATCAATTATTAGATAACAAATTAGAACAAAACATTAAGAATATGAAAACAGTATTAAAATATATTTCGTTAGCTTCTACTTTGTTTTTTATGATGAATACAGAAGCTTTTGCTCAAGACTATCACTATACACAGTTTGATGAAATTGAGCCAATGTTCAACCCAGCTAGAACGGGGATGTTTAAGGAGTATAAATATAGAGCTGCAACTCAGTTTAGGAATCAATGGAGGTCAGTAGCTACTAAACCTTTTACAACGTTCTCTTTGGCGTACGATATGCCTGTAAATGAAAGATGGGGAGTGGGTGCATATTTGACCAATTACGATGGGGCTAAAATTTATAATGCTTTTAACTTTGTTGTTTCTGGTGCGTACCGTATTACCAATCCAAAAGACAATAAGCATTTGTTGACGACTGGACTTCAAGCTGGAGTGATTTATAAAAACACCAATAACTTGGATTTAGTTTTTGATAATCAATATTACAAAGGAACATTTAATAATCAACTGCCAAGTGAAGAGTCGTTTGTAAGGTTTAATAAAACAATGCCAGAGTTTAACTATGGAATTTATTATGAGTATACAGATGATAAAAAGAGGTATCATCCATTTGCTGGTATTAGTGTTTTCCATATTACCTCTCCTAAAGAATCTATTTTAATGGAGTCGGTTGATTCTAAACTTCCTAGAAGATTTTCGTTTAATGGAGGATCTAAGTTTAATATCACTAAAGAGTTTGATGTTAATGTACAAGCATTATACATGATGCAAGGAACCGCTCGAGAGTTAGCATTTGGCTTGTTAGGTTCATACAGAATGAAAGGCCAAAGTGTAGGTTCATATAGTATTAAAGAGCAAAATTTAGAGTTCTTCTTTGGATCTAATTATAGACATAAAGACGCGATAGGAATTATATTAGGTTTACAATATGATTACCTCCGTTATAAAATTAGCTATGATATTACAACTTCTACACTGAATAGTGTAAATGATGGAAGAGGAGCTATAGAATTTTCGATGGTGTTCCAACCAAAGAATGGCTATAGAAAACGTGGACGTAAAAAGTTTTAATTATAAAAAAAGGGAGGTTTTAACCTCCCTTTTTTATTTCTTATTGTTGTATAATGCCAGGTCTCTTGTGTTTTTTTGAACCGTAATAGCAGCAAACAAACTTAAAGTGAAAGACATGCCATAAAATCCTTTTTCACTAGCAGTTAAATCTGCATTCCATAAACCAATAATCAGTAACAGTATAGAAGCTATTGTTCCAAACCAACTAATACCATAGTATATATCTGTAACTTTAATGTCTTCTAAACGATCTCGAACACTTTTTTGAACAGATACAGCAGCAAATAAGCCAAATAATAAAATGACAAAGTAGTATCCTTTTTCGTTTAAGGCCATAGCAGCATTCCAAAGTCCTATACAGTAAGCGGTCATTCCAGTTAAAAGAACTGTCCAAGATGCTCCAACAAATGCCCCTGTAGGCTTATTAAGGTCTTTGTTCGCTTTATTGTGCTTCATTACTTTACTTTCTTTAATTTCTAATTCGTTAGTTAAATTTTCCATAACAATTGATTTTTTAATTTGATACCACAAAGATGAGCTGAATTAAATGTTGTTGAAAATTAAAAATTATGATATATTTATGTTTTAAACGCATTGGAAGTTATTTATTTTGCTGATAAACAGTTTTTTATGTTTTTTTATAATTACGATATAAAATGGATTTAAGAGCGGTGTTTTTACGGTTTTCTAATGAGGAAACGAAGAAGTTTAAATTGTTTTTAAAGGAACAAAGCAAACGGCCTGATCAAAAAAACGTTGAATTGTTTGGCCTGCTGAAAGATGCAAAAGTTAACCTAAAGCAAATACCAGAATTGCTTTATGGTAAGGATAATAAAAATGCATATCATGCCCTGAGAAAGCGATTATTGGATTCATTTATTCAGTTTAAATCTAAAGAGTTAATTTCAAAAGAAATCTCAGAAGAACTAGAGGTAACTAAATTGTTGGTAGTAGCAAGAGGTTTATTTCAGCAGCAATTATACAATCAAGGAGATGAGTTGCTTAGGAAAGCAGAGATTAAGGCAGAAGAGCTAGGTAGCTATCTTTTATTAAATGAAGTATATCATGTAATGATCGAGTACAATAGTTTCACCAATACTGAGCTGGGAGAAATCATGGATAAGTCGGAAAAAAATCTACACCTATTGATTAATGAAGAGAAGCTGAATAAAATATATGCATTAATAAAAAATTATTACAAAGATGCTTCACAGCCTGCGTATCAATCTTTTGATGAGCTTCAGGCAGAACTTTTTGCTAAATATGAAGTTTCAGATGACATTAGATACAGTTATCGGATTGTGTACCAATTAGCTCAAATGGCTCATGCGTTTGCAATTGCTACCAAAGATTATTTATCTATTGAGCGTTTTGTAATTAATAACTACAATCAAATTAAGTCAACTGCCCCCAAGACGCTTAATGAGCAATATTATAAGCTTCAAATATTATATATCATAGCCAATATTTATTTTAGGAAAAAGTCATTTGATCAAAGTCTTGCAACTTTAGATGAGCTTCATGTGATCTTAAAAAAAACGCACAAGTTAGAGCAGCATTTTAGACCTTTATGGAGTTGTTTGTATTCACTGAATTTAAATTATCAAGGAAAGCATGAGGAAGCTAAAAACATATTGTTAGCGTTAATAAGTCAAAAAGTAAGCTATGAAACCTTTGCAATGTTGGATGTTTATTTATGTTTGGTCGTTTATGAATTTCAACAAGAAAACTTTAAAGAAGCAAAGAAACGTTTAGCTCGGTTTTATCATACCGACTCATGGTACATTAAACAGGCTGATATTGAGTGGGTAATAAAACGGAATTTGATCGAAATTTTGACGTTTATAGAACTGGACGATTATGATTATGTAACATCAAAAGTAAAGCATTTTGAAAGAAAGTATATCCCATATTTAAAGGAGACTAATAAGGATAGAGTAGTACAGTTTTTTAATGTGATAAAAACCGTTTATTTAAAAGAGGAAAATCCTAGTTCACCAGAATTTAAGGAGTTGATTGAACTGGGGTTTAATTGGAAAATACCAATCAGAGAAGATATTTTTGAAATTAGTTTCTATGCTTGGCTTAAGGCAAAAATGGAACAAGAACCTCTCTATACTACAACCTTAAAGCTAGTCAATAAAACCAGTTTAGAATAAATGAGCACAAAAAAAAGGAGTTGAATATTCAACTCCTTTTTTTAATTTGTTTTGCAAATGATTAAGCTTTGTTCATTTTTACAGAAACTTTAGCACCTTTAACCATTTTATCTAAATCAATCATAGCAGGAACTTGCTCAATTAAATCAGGTCTTTCAGCTTTTACTTGTTCCAATAAAGACTCTCCAGTAAAACCGATTGTTACTTCATTAGCTGAAGAAGAAATGATATCTAAATTAATGTTGAATTTTTCTCCATCAATCTCACCGTTTAAGTTTAATACTTTTCCAGATTGTTTCCAGTTAAACTCCTGAGTTTCATCAGCGTGATCAGCATGTTTTAATAAAGCTTTACCATCAGCCAATAATTCTAAAGTAACTTTGTTAGCCTCATCTTTAGCTTCAGCAGAAGTTGCTTCTTTTTTTGCTTCTTCAACCCCTTGTTTCATTTCTTCAGGAAAACCTTCGCCTAATACTAAATCCAAACTAGAAGGATCTACTTTCCATGTTCCTTCTAAGCTTGCTCCACCACAAGAGTTTAAGAATAATGCAATAGAAATTAATACAGCCGAAATAATAATACGTTTCATATAAATCTTTGTTTTTTAATGAATTAAATTTTTTTTGCAAGTATAATGCTATCCGATGCAAAAAAAAATATTTCACTCATTTATTTTAAGATAATTCTGTAAGTTTTAGAGGGTAGAGCTGCTTTTTGTACGATTAAAGGAGATTAACGCTGTTTGGGATTTAAGGAATAGGTAGAAAAGGGAACTCCATTCAAGATTTCTTGAGTTAGTTTTAGTTGAAAATAGTTGTTTGCTATACTCCTTTTTTTGTATCAATATTTTTCGTCGTATATTGCATTATGATTCGTTTAATCGTAGTATTTCTCTTTCTAACTTTTTGGGGTTTTTCCCAAGAGCATAAAGGCGGCTATACTTTTATCGAAAATAAAAATCAATGGCATCAGAATGTTCAATATAAAGCAGATGTACAAAGTGGTTTTTTCTATCTAGAAAATGATGGCTTTTTATTCAATTTAATGGATGTTAAAAAAGCAAATGCCTATATCAAATCGCATTATGACAAGACCATCAATCGAGATTTTAAAACACTAGATTGGCACGCTTATAAAGTTCAGTTCAAAAATTCAAGTCCTAATGTTGAGTTAGAAGGAAGTGATCAAACTCCAGAGTATTATAATTTTTTTGTTGGAGATGATGCCTCTAAATGGGCTGGAAATGTCAAGGCTTATCATACGATTAATTATAAAGGAATTTATGAAGGAATAGACGCTAGAGTTTATACAAAATTGTTTGACTTAAAATACGATTTAATTGTTAGAAAAGGAGCAAATCCCAATGCGATAGCTATAGCATATCAAGGTGCTGATAAAGTGGAAATACGAAACGAAAGGCTACATATCTTTACAACAGTTAACCATATTGTAGAAGATAAGCCCTTTGCTTATCAAATTATAGAAGGAAAGGTGGTAGAAGTTCCTTGTGCTTATCGTTTAGATGGAAATGTGTTAACTTTTGATTTGCCAGAAGGATACCATCCATCTTATGATTTAGTTATTGATCCAACTTTAAAATTTTCAACATATTCTGGGTCGTTTTCTAATAATTTTGGTTATACCGCAACATTCGATTCTAAAGGTTTTTTATATTCTGGAAGTTCTGCTTTCGGAAATCAATACCCTACAACCTTAGGGGCTTATAATACCTCTTTTAGTGGAGGAATCGTTGATATTGCTATTTCTAAGTTCGACACCACTGGAACCTTTTTGCTGTATTCAACTTATTTAGGAGGAAGTAGTGATGAATTACCACATAGTTTAATCGTTAATAGTTTAGATGAGTTGTTTGTTTTAGGAACAACAAGTTCGAATAACTTTCCAACAACAGTAGGATGTTATGACGCTACTTTTAATGGAGGAACCCCGAACAACTTACAAAATGGTCTAGGTGTAAATTATGTGAATGGATCCGATTTAATTGTCTCACACCTTAGTGCAAATGGTGCTAATTTATTAGGCTCTACTTATTTAGGAGGGAGCCAAAACGATGGGTTAAATTCTACTTCTACCAATGCAAACTTAAACATCTTACGTTATAATTATGCTGATGAAGTAAGGGGGGAGTTGGATATTGACCAAAACAACAATATTTATATTATCAGTTGTACTAGAAGTTCAGATTATCCTGTAACTGCTAATGCTTTTCAAACAACCTATGGAGGAGGAAGTTTAGATGCTTGTGTGACCAAAATGGATAATGCTTTGCAAAATGTAATTTGGAGTTCTTTTCTAGGAGGTGAGAACCATGATGCAGGTTATTCCTTAGCATTAGACAGTCAAGATGATTTGTATGTGACAGGTGGTACGGCCTCTGTTTCTTTTCCAACAACCACAGGAGCTTATCAAACTACATTACAAGGTGGAAGAAGTGATGGTTTTATTACCAAAATAAGTCAAGATGGACAATCAATCGTCAATTCTAGTTATTATGGTTCTTCAACTTATGATCAAAGTTATTTTGTAGAATTGGATAATGATAATGCTGTTTATCTGTTTGGACAAACGGAACATTCCGGGACAGATTTTATTCAAAACGCAACATGGAATGTCCCTGGGAGTGGACAGTTTATTAGTAAGTTAAGCCCACAGTTAAATACAAGAATATATTCAACTGTTTTTGGAGCTGGGAATGGGATTAATATCTCGCCAACAGCTTTTTTAGTTGATGTTTGTGATAAAATATACCTCTCTGGATGGGGAGGAAGTGTTAATAGTTTAGGGTCACTTGCCAACAATGCCGGAACAACCAACAATATGCCGATTACTTTTGATGCTTTTCAAAGTACAACAGATGGAAGTGACTTTTATGTAATGGTGATGCAAGATGATGCGACCAGTTTAGTGTATGGATCGTATTTTGGAAGCGCTTCGGCTACTGAACATGTAGATGGAGGAACCAGCCGATTTGATCGAAAAGGAAAAATTTATCAAGCCATGTGCGCAGGGTGTGGAGGAGATTCTAATATGCCAATTCTGCCAGCTAATGCAGTATCTAGCACCAATAATAATAGTTGTAATCTTGGGGTGTTTAAAATGGATTTTGAAATCCCATCGATTATAGCCGATTTTGTAGCTCCTCCTTTAGGTTGCGCCCCTTATACTTATACGTTTGAGAACACCAGTTTAGTACAACCCAATACAACATATAGCTGGGATTTTGGAGATGGTAATACCAGTAGTGTCGCGAATCCAACCAATAGCTATACTCAACCAGGTACTTATACTATTCAGCTTATTGTATCAGACGCTGCATCTTGTAATTTAGCAGATACAATTGAACAGGAAATTATTGTGCTGGGGAATACATCAAGTAGTTTACAAACGGTAAATATTTGCCCTTCAGAAACGGCTCAAATAGGATTGTTGCCCAATCCTGATCCATCAATTACTTACCAATGGTCTCCTGCTACAGGTTTGAGCAGTACAACAGTTTCTAATCCTTTTGCTAATCCAACTATTACAACAAACTATATCTTGCTAGTCTCGAATGGAACTTGTACCGATACTGTTCGACAAACGGTCCAAGTCAATACCCCTTTGCTATCGGTTTCTGACGATACCACACTTTGTTTTGTTGCTGGTAATGTAAATTTAGTTGCCAATTCTTCAGGAACAAGTGATGCGTTTGTTTGGTCTTCTTCCAACTTATTTCAAGATACATTAAATGGAAATATTAATGACAGTGTCTTGTCGTTAATGCCTGCCAATACTGCCCAGTTTTATATCAAGGCGAATAATAATGGATGTGAAATTATAGATAGTGTGGCAGTAACAACTATTTATGGGGATGTTACGGTTTCAGGGAGCAATGCCATTTGTGCTGGGGATGCACTTAGTATTTCTGCAAGTACCACTTTTTCTGGAGGAGTCAACCTTACTTATGATTGGTCTCCAGATGCCAGTATTAATAGTGGAGACGGTTCTCCAACTATTCAAGTGAGTCCGTTAGTGACAACTACTTATGCTTTGGCCATCAATGCAGATGGTTGTTTAGATACCTTAGAACATTTGGTTCACGTTACGGCTGTAGATGTTTTTATTCCTAATGATACGATAGTTTGTAATGCTAATTTAGGAGTGAATTTTAATGCAACTTCATCGTTAGGAAATACCAGTTTTGTTTGGTCAACTAATGCTCAGATTACCGATACCATTAATGGAAATGCTTCCAATGGAAGTTTAGCAGTTTTACCTCAAAATGATACTACATTGTATATTTTGGCAGAGAGCAATGGTTGTTCGGTTGTGGATAGTGTTTCTGTAGATGTAGTTTTTGGTCAAACAGGAATTATAGGACCTGTAGCTGGATGCCAGGGAGATTTAATCACCTTACAAGCAACCAATACAGCATCAACCAATAATGTAAATTATGATTGGGAACCTGATGGTACAATTATCAGTGGAGATGGAACGGCTTCTGTTGTCGTTAGTCCACAAGCGAATACTGTATATCGTTTGTATGCAGAAAATGGTGGTTGTTTTGATACTTTACAGCATGTTCTTACGATAACGCCTATTGAATTGGTGGTAACAGAAGATACTGTTCTTTGTTTTGATACACTCACTGTTGATTTAGTTGCTAATGCCAATGGAACTTCATCAGAATATATATGGTCTTCAACTGCAAGTTTTGCCGATACTTTGAATGCACCAATTGTAAACAACCAAATTACAGTGCAAGGTTCAGGTTTTGATGTGTATTATGTAAAGGTTGAAAATAATGGATGTATTTTGATAGATAGTGTTATGATCTCTTCTGTGTTTGGAAACCACCATGTAGTAGCTCCTCCATCAATGTGTAAAGGAGATACCGTATCTGTAATGGTACATAATGACTATTTGTTTAATACAATGGTGCATGATTGGGAGCCAGATTCAGTGATTGTGTCTGGAGACTTCTTTACACCAATATTAACAAACCCAACTCAAACAACACACTATACTGTTACCTCAAGCTTTGGCCAATGTTCAGATGTTATCAGTTTTACAATTAATGTGGTGGATTTAACCTTGTCAACAAGTAATGATACTGTTTTATGTACTGATACATCAATCATTGATTTGTGGGCAAATACTGGAGGTACAAGTTCAAACTTTGTATGGTCGCAAGATCCCAATTTTTCGGATACGATTAATCAACCTTTATCAGATAGCACCATTACTATAAGCCCTGTTGAGCCTACCATGTATTATGTGCAAGTTAGTGAAGATGGTTGCGTGTTGACGGATAGTGTATCTGTAGTGGTAACTTCTGGTCAAATTTCTTTAAGCGTTCCTGGTGAAATCTGTAGGGGAGATCAAACAACAATAACCGTTACCAATTTAGCACCTAATTACCCATTAACTTATGATTGGTCTCCGGATAATCAAATAATTGCAGGAGATGGAACAACAACAATCACTGTTCAGCCTGATACAACAACTGTGTATACTGTTCAAGGAACTAATACTTTCGGATGTGAAGTAGAAGATGAAGTTACAGTAACGGTCAATCAACTAGGGTTTATTAATGTCCAAGCAACAGCGAGTAACGATACGATTGTTGAAGGAGGCAGTACAACACTTTATGCTAGTCCAAATGGGGGCAATTATACCTATACTTGGATAGAAGGAGTGAGTAGTCCTAATAGTGCTGTAACACAAGTTAATCCAACAATAACAACAACGTATTATTTAACAGTAGAAGAGAATGGTTGTACAAAATCAGACTCGATTACTATTTATGTTAAGGAGTTGCTATGTGGAGAAGAAGATGTCTATGTTCCCAATGCGTTTACACCTAATAGTGATCATGCTAATGATAATTTGTACGTAAGAGGAAACAATATAGAAAAACTTTTGTTTAGGGTTTATGATAGATGGGGTGAATTAGTATTTGAAACCACCCAGCAAGGAAAAGGATGGGATGGAAAATATAAAGGTAAGGATTGTGATCCAGCTGTATTTGTATACTATTTAGAGGTAACTTGTGGGGAGGGAGAAACCTATTTTGAAAAAGGAAACATCACTTTGATTAGATAAGCTGTTAAAGACTTCCTAAATGAATGAGAATAAAAAGAAAAAATATGTTACTTTGTAATTAAGGTAATGAAGAAAATAAAATACTCCATACTCATTTTGTTTCTGTTTTTTATCGCAGAAAATTATATGGCTCAATTGACCTATTTTGATTGGGTGAATCCTGTGGAGAAATCAGAAGTGCCAATTTCAAAGCTTATAGCATTTGATGATTATAAGGTGGTAGTCTTTAAGTCGTCTCAACAAAAGATAAGATTAGATTTTATTGATGCTGAAAAAGATGTAAGTACTAAGGTATTGACCTTAAAAGGTAAATGTCTTGGGGTGTATAGGGTAGGCGATGCTTTAACTATTTTTTCGTCTGTTTATAATGGTAGAACAAAGAAGAATGAATTGTATGCACAATTGATAGCTACAGATGAGGTTAAAGAGGTGTTAGTTGCTGAACAAGCTTTGGTTGGAAAACTACATAATAATTTTAAAGTGAGCATAAGTCCTGATTTTAAGCAATTATTTGTACTTGTTGAAAAACCGCATAACAAAGGAAAAAAAGAAGCTATTGTCTTCAACGTCTACAATGAGCAATTTAAGTTATTGAGATCTCAACCTTATTTAATGAATACCATTTATTCTCAAAAACGAAGAATAAATGTTCCTATGATTAATAACAAAGGAGAGGTGTTTCTCTTAAAGCGCCATCGCGTTCAAAATCAAAGTAAATATTATGTTATAGGGTATAGTACGGGAGGAAATGTGAGTTTTAAAGAGTTTAAATTGAATTATAAACCAATTTTAGATGCTCAATATGTCTTAGATGCTAATGGACAACTCATTGTTGGAGGAACCTATACCTCTCCTAATAGTATGAGGGCAGAGGGCATTTATATTGCTAAGTTTGATGTGAATGCAAATATGGTTTATAGAAAAGAATATGGTTTTAGACATGAAACAATGCTTGCTTTTACAACTGAAAAAGTATTGAAAAAAAATGGGTTAGGGTTGTCTAACTTTAAGACCAATTCGGTACTTATACAAAAAGAAAATATTGCGCTAATTTTAGAACATCGCGAAAGTAAAGCCAATACTAAAACAGGTGTCAATAAAGAGTTAAAAGATGGAATTATTATCTGTTCGTTTGATCATAAAGGAAACTTCATTTGGGATGTACCTTTAAAAATGAATCAAAATGATTGGACAGAAAAAGGATATTGGAATTCTTTTATTTGCTTTAACGATACAGCAAACAATAATTTATCTATTGTTTATAATGAGGTAGGGTATTTTGATAAAAAGGCAGACAATGATTTTGGTGAAAATGTAGCGGTAGGAGCAAGAAATATAACCATTGATAACCAGGGTAATTATAAAGTTGGCCCTGTAAAGGATAGTTTTAAAGGTGCTCCGTTCGACTTGGTTTTTAATGCAAAAATTACACAACAAGTTGGGGATAAGATCTATCTATTAGCAGAACCTCTTGATAAAACAAAGTACTTGTTTGGAGTCGCTAAAACTAATTAGCAATACTCGATTCTACAGTAAGTCCTTTAGGAATTGCAGCAATTAATTTTTTAGTGTATTCTGAAGATGGTGAGCTATAAACTGTTTCAGTTTCTCCAATTTCTTCAATCTTTCCTTTGTTCATTACCATAATACGATCACTCATAAATTTTACTACAGATAAATCATGTGAAATGAATAAGTAGGTTAGTTTATACTCTTCTTTTATTTCGTTGAGTAGGTTTAAGACTTCAGCTTGAACAGAAACATCTAATGCTGAAACAGATTCGTCGCAAATGACTAATTTCGGTTTTAGGGCAATTGACCTTGCAATACATATTCGTTGACGTTGTCCTCCAGAAAACTCGTGAGGGTATCGATGGTAATGTTCGGGTTTAAGCCCTACTTTAGTTAAAAGCGATTGAACTTCAGCAACGACTTCCTTTTTGTTGTTGTAGAGTTGGTGAACAATTAATGGCTCAGCTATAGCTTCTCCAACTGTTACTTTAGGGTTCAGTGAAGAGTAAGGGTCTTGGAAGATGATTTGAATTTCATTTCGTAATTTCCTCATCTGTCGATTGGTATATCCTGAAATTTCTTTCCCATCATAAATAACTTCTCCAGAAGTAGGTTCAATCAATTTTAGTAGGGTTCTGCCTAATGTTGTTTTTCCGCAACCAGATTCACCAACTAGCCCTAGGGTCTCCCCTTTATAAACATCAAAAGAGACATCATCAACAGCTTTGACCCATTCTTTGGGTTTTCCTATTAAGCTTTTTTCTTTTGGGAAATAGGTTTTTAGGTGCTTTACAGAAACCAATGGAGGACGGTTATATAAGACTTCGTGTTTTTCTTGGAGGGCAGTTTTATCGAGTTTTAAAGTTTCTAATACTGCGTCTACAGAAAGAGAAGTTGCTTGCATCTTATCACCAACTTCTGTCATAAATAAATCTCTGGTTGGCAGTTGGCGGAGACGTATATCTAAAGGTGGTCTACATGCTAACAAACCTTTGGTGTAAGGGTGCTGGGCATTGGTGAAAATTTCTTGAACAGAGCCTTGTTCTACAATGGCTCCTTTATACATCACTAGAACTTTATCGGCCAATTCAGCAATAACTCCTAAGTCATGTGTAATGAATATAATCCCCATTTTAAACTCTTTTTGGAGGTCTTTCATTAATTTTAAAATCGACTTTTGTACTGTAACGTCTAAGGCTGTTGTTGGCTCGTCGGCTATCAGCAATGAGGGGTTGCAGGATAACGCCATTGCAATCATCACACGTTGTTTTTGTCCTCCAGATAATTGATGAGGATAACTGTCGAATAGATGCTCTGGTCGAGGTAGTTGAACTTTTTTAAAGAGTTCTATGGTTTTTATGCGTGCTTTCTTTTCACTTGGTGTTAGCCATTTTTTATTAAAAAAACGAGCTTTTCCTACAGTCGCTATATTGCCTATTTTTCTAAAAAGGTTTAAGAATTGATAACCCAATTTTGTAGCGATTTTTGCTCCGCTTGAGATATTGGTTAAATCTTGTTGATGTAATAATAGCGCTTCAGACACTTGATTACCACAGGTGTATACAGGATTTAAAGCTGTCATTGGTTCTTGGAAAATCATTGCAATATCATTCCCTCGAATCTTGCGCATTTCTACCTCCGAAATTTTAGCTAAGTCTATGGTTTCTCCAGCCTTGGTAAAAAGAATTTCACCAGTTCTTTTTACTTTTTCATCCTCAGGAAGAAGACGCATAGCATTCAACGAAGTTACAGATTTTCCAGAGCCAGATTCTCCTACTATCCCAATGGTTTCTCCTTTTTTTAACTCAAAACTAATCTCATTTACAGCAGTAAAATAGCCTTCTTCAGTCTTAAACTGCGTAGTAAGATTTTTGATATTCAATAAGGTGTTTTCCATTTTGAAGTTTAGGCAACTTTTAGATATAACCTCCAAAATAACAAACTTTTCTGATGTATAGTCTATTTTCTTTTAAATAAAGTGTAAATGTAAGGTCTTGTATCTCCCGATGGCATAGTGTAGGTGTAGTTGAAACTTTCTATTAAGTCAAAGTTGTCTTTTAATTTCTCTTTTAGCATTAACTCATTATATCTTCTTACAGGTAATCCACTACATTTTGTAGCCCCATTAAGATTAAAAGTAGCTAAGATTACATAGCCTCCTTTTTGAACCTTTTCAGTTAGTAAATGAATATACTCCTCTTGGTCTTTTGGTTCGGTAAAAAAGTGAAATACAGCACGATCTATCCATAAGTCAACAGGCTCAATACTTTTTAAGAGGGTTGGTCGTGTAAGATCGTCAACAATCCAATTAATAGCACTTGCTTGTTGTTGAAGTCGCTCCTTAAGTAAGTTTAGGGCAGTTTCACTAATGTCAGTCGCTGATATGTTAGTAAAAGCACTGTTTAAAAGCTCATCGATTAATGTTGTGGTTCCCGCTCCAATATTCATAATATGTGCGTCCTTTACAAGGTTTAGTTGTTCAATTAGCGCCAGTGTTTTTTCTGGAACTTTTTCATACCACCCGTTTTTTTCATAATCAACCACAGTGTATATCGTATCCCAATAGTCTCTTAGATCTTCGTTAACTTTAGTTTTGGTTATCAAAGGTCTTGTAGGTGCTGCAGTTGTATTGTTACAACCGCAGCTTCCTCCAGTATCGCAAGAATTTGTCATTTTAAAATTTTTAGCAATTGAATGTATGCTAAAGTTACAGTATTCTTCTTTTATTTAGAGTGATAAAAGTCACTATTGAACAGTCCATCGTAATCCTATGTAATAATTACTCCCCATTATTGGTCCCCAAATTAATGAGCTATCAAAGTAGTTTCCATTGGGGTTGTTTACTTGGACTATAGGGTTTTCTTGTTTGAAGTTCGTTAGGTTTTCACCACCAAGATAAACCTCAAAATGTTGGTTAAAGATTCTGGTAACTTGACTGTTAATTAAAAAATAATCAGGTGCGTTGTCACTCAGCTGATATTGTATGGGGTTACTTTGGGTAGCGGGAATTCTTTGTTGTCCAATCCATTGTGCTGTCAATTCGCCTTTCCATAAACTGCCTTTTTTGTTTTTTCTTGAAGAATAGGATAGCGAAGTAAATGCCCTATTCTTAGCAACAAAAGGAAGGCTTTGCAGTCCTGTTTGATAAGTTGTTTTTACAGCTAAGTATCGGTATGCTAAACGAATATCTAAACGTTTGTTTAATTGATAATTGACTTCAGCTTGTAGTGAATTAGCAAAAGATTGGCCATCTAAATTGTAAACATTAACGGTTTGTGTTGATTGTTCCAGGTCAATGACCACTTGGTTGGTAAATTCCGTTCGGTAAACATCAAGTTGAATGGATCCGTTTCTTCTATTTAATTTAAACTCTTGATTGATCCCCAATCCGAAATTCCAAGCTTTTTCTTGTTGGAGTCCATAACGAGGTGAGTTATTTTCATTGTTGATGATCCACTTTCTAGAACTAGCCATTAACCCAATGTTTTCCATAATAACATTAGGGGTTCTTGTTCCATTTCCAACAGCAAATTTAGCAGTTGTTTTTTCCGATAGGTTATATCTCCCATGCAAACGAGGGGTTAAAAAAGCTCCATACACAAAGTTGTAATCAGCTCTTAAGCCAGAAATTAAACTAAACCTATTTTTATTAAGTGTATGTTCAAAATATCCGCCAAGAACTTGTTCTTCTAATAAAAAGTTAGCTCGTTCATTAGTGTCTAGGTCTATCGTCTCCTTATAATGATCATAATTCCCACTAATTCCAGTTTTAAAGGTTTGATTTTCATTGATTTTATTCTGGAAAATTGTATTGATATAACCAGAAGTTTGTGCCCCCAGATATTCTTGACCAGAGAAATCTCCCTCATAATTGTAATAACTACCAGCCAGCTGGATCGCTAAACTTTTATAGTCATTATCTGGAAATAAATAACCAATTTTTGCGTACGAATTGATTTGTTGGGCTTTGGAGTTAACCTGATAACTAGGAATATTAGATTGATTTAATAAAGTACCCGCTCTGCTATCGGTAATCAATCCACCAACTCCATAGGTCATCCGAATGTTATTTTTGCTATACTTCCATTCGTTTCTTACAATCAAATGGTTGACGAGAGGTTGGTCTAAAAAGTTATCCTTGTTTTGATCAAACTCAAATTGCTGATTTTTGCCATGCAATAATAAGGTAGATTCCCAGTGTTTTTTTATGGGGTGATCTAGGTAAATATTCGCTTCTAATCTTCCTTGAGCACTTCCAAATAGGTTGAGATGTAGGCGTTCTGAGTTTCCTGGTTTTTTCATCTCAATATTAATTTGACCTGTTGTACTCTCAAATCCATTTACCACAGATCCAGCTCCTTTAGAAACCTGTATGGAGTTAATCCAAGCTCCAGGAATATAATCCAGGCCATAAATACTCGTTAAACCTCTTACAGAGGGAATGTTATCTTGCATAATTTGGACATACTTTCCAGAAAGTCCTAGCATTCGAATTTGTTTAGTTCCAGTAATTGCATCTGCATAATTAGCATCAATAGACGGGTTGGTTTCAAAGCTTTCGGCTAAGCTACAACATGCAGCTTTTCTGAGCTCTCCTTGTCCCATTGTATGTGCGTTAATAGGGTCTACTTTCGAAAGGTAATAGTCTCCTTTTTCAAAGATAATTTCCACATCATCTAAGATGCTGCCTTCTTGTAAAACAATTCTTAAGGTGTCGGTAGAACTGTAGGTTAAAGTATCTGTTTTAAAACCAATAAAACTAAACGTAACTTGTGGATTGGGAAGTTGAGTGTCTACAGAAAAGTAACCTGTTGTAGAAGATACAGTTCCTGTGTTTTCTTCCAATAGTTTAATGTGAACTCCAGGAAGTGCCGTTAATTTATTGTTCTCACTTAACGTATAAACATAGCCTCTTATGGTTTCTTGCCCCATAAGTTGATTTATCGTACTTGCTGCAAACACGATAAATAGAAATAAGTAGAAACGCATTAGTCTCTATATTTACAACATCCGTGAATATTACGATAAACTTCGTCAGTCGCTTTTATAGAGTCGGTGTCATGTCCAACATCAGCAATTAACTGATGGATTTCTTTAGCAGAAATGATGGCTGGTTTATAAATAACAGTACAGTTATGGGTGTCAACATCCCATTCGGAAAATTTTACACCTTTAACATCAAGCGCGTTTTCAATACGCTCTTTGCACATGTCACATATACCATTGACATTAAAATTGATCTCGGTTGTTTTTTTCTTTTTTTCTTGTCCTAGTCCAACTGTAGACAGAAGACTTATTAATACAGTAATGAATATAATTTTAGTTGTTTTCATAATAGTTAATATTTAATTGATTCTTTTAATTCTTTGGGGAAGAAGTTTAAATGGTAGAACAATTAAATATCACAATCTGTATACTTGAAGCAGCGCTTGATTATCATGGTTTTGATAAATCCAAGGAGGCGCTCTTCCTTTTAAAATCTTTGTTTTGAATGTTTGTGCGTTGGTACTTTTGTAGGTTGTCGACAAAAGAGCCAGATCGTTGAATAAAAGTTTAGCATCAATGGTTTCTGGTTGGAAATGAACATCATGATCCAAATGAACGATACTTATTTTATCAGAACAACAATCATCTTTTTTTTGATGAAATGGACAGCTGTTTTCAGGTTGAGGACAACAACTGTCTTCAACTTCAAAATAGGAATAACTCGTTGTATCACTAACCTCACAATAATGTTCGTTAATTCGAACACCAATAGTGGTATACAAAATTGTAAAGGTTAATAATATGCTGACTAGTTGTCTCATTACCAGCTAATATACGTAAAAAAAGATAAAAAGTTTATCCCTTAACAGAACTTAACTTTTTATCGTACCATTTTAAGCGAATCAACCACAAGGCCATCATTGCTGTTGCTGCAATAATACCTGTTGTCAAATATGGCGAAACATTGTCCATATTAGAAAATACAAAAGGAACAATTAGTGCTGTTGCAATCAGTCGAATACTATCTAATAAACCAGATCCTTTCTTTTGGTCCATAAAATAACCGTGTGAAAGAATCGAAAATAAAATGAGTCCAATTAAAGCAAGTACATAATCTTGGAATAAGAAATCATAGGCTTCACGCATATAAGCTTGAGCAATAGACATTTCAACTTCCCCCTCTGGTTTGGGAACGACTAATCGGGTTAGCAAGAAAAACAAAGAAAAAGTACTAATGACATTGATTAAAATGTAGGCACTTTTTTCTACCCCAAATAATTGGCGATAATGAACACGTTCCCCTTTTGCATCTGTTTTGTATTCAGATGGTAGGTGTTCTACATCTTCTGGTGTAAACTCTGGACCTTTTACAAAAACAGCTATTTTGTTTTTTAACCCTTGAGTCCTTGAGGCCCTGGTGAAGAGGTTTTTCCAATAAGAGAACTGTGCTCTAAAAGCGTTTGAACTTTCAAAACCACTTGTAATTCCATAGTCAGGTTCCTCTTCTTCTTCCATAAAAGTACCAAACATTTTATCCCAAATAATAAAGATGTGTCCGTAATTTTTATCTAAGTACTTCGGGTTTCTTGCATGATGAACTCTATGGTGAGAAGGTGTGGTCATGAAAATTTCTAAAAACCCAAGTTTTCCTACAAATCGAGAGTGTGTAAGGAATTGGTAAATACCTAAGAATATTGCTGTAGAAGCAACAGTTAATGGATCAAATCCTAAAAAGGGCATCCAAATAAAAAAGAATGAACGGTTAATAACAGCAAAAAATGAAACCCTAAAAACGGTAGAAGTGTTTAGTTCTTCACTTTGGTGGTGTACGATATGTGCAGCCCATAGGAAGTTAATTTCGTGGCTTAATCGGTGATGCCAATAAGCGAGAAAATCAGTTACAAACAGTGCAATAATCCATGTAATAGCGCCAGATGGAATTTTCCAAGGTACCATTTGGTAGATGTAATTAAAAACAAAGAATAACATCACCGCCCAAAACGCATCAAAGGAACGTTCAATCATCCCACAGGATAAGTTGGTTAAGGTGTCTGCTAAGGTGTAAACACGCTGTTTCTTAATACGCGATACAATTAATTCGATGACCAAAATAAGCAAGGCTATTGTAACCCCTGCGGTGAACATTATTTTAAGTGTTGATAACATTTTGAGTGTAAATTTTGTGCAAAATTAGTTAAACTTTGATTTTAAAGGCTGATTTATAGCATCTTTTGTAAAGTTTTAACGTTTTAAAAAAGAAATATTGCTGGTACCTTTAAAAATTATAAACATAAAAATTGCCATTAGTACGTGGCTGATATCGTGATAATTAAACCATTTTGAAATGCTGATTTGATTGTTATAGATAAGTCCTGGTAATGCCCCATAGATGATGGCGCCAAAGATATAGGCATGCCCTTTTTGTTTTGTCCTGATGTAGGCGATTAACTGAATTGGAATCACAAAGAGGATCAGCGAAATCGTGGAGTTCAGTTGTGGAATGACAAAGTTTTTGGAACTAACCATTAAAGTGACCATAACGATGTATTGAATGACAAAGAGCACCTGAAGCAATGAAATGATCTTGTTGGGAATGAGGTTTCTCAATTCTTTAATACTTCCTATTTCCATAGATAGTAAGGCTGTAGCACTCATCACCCAGCCAATAATTTTCCATTCGAAACCAACATAAGCTTGTAGTCCATGACCAAACCAAGCCGCACTGGTCATTCCAATAGCAAAAAATAGAAAGTAAAATTTATAATTCACAAAACTAGAAGATTGCTCCCCTTTATAGTTGTTGAAATGATAAAAAGCGTAGAAGCAAACTAAGGCCGTTAAAAAATCAGTTAAAGTGGTCACAGGTTCCCTCCATTCAAAGTTACCAATCCACAATGTGGGGTTTAAAATTGGATCTTCATTTTCTACAAAAAACATTTCGCAAAGTTAGTTTTAAATTTAGATACTGAGTAGAATAGGGGTTAAAAATATGAATCGATAGAAAAAGGACTAAAAATATGACATAAAAATTAACTTTAAAATAATATTAAAATTAGCTATAAGTTCTATATTTGGTTAGCCGTTTTTTAACCTATTTTTAAAATGAAATTAATCAACAAAATATCAGTTTTCTTTTCTGTTACTTTTCAGCCGTTATTTATGCCGTTTGTTGCGGTATTGATGATGTTGTTGTTAAACGATACGGTTAATAATGAAGTGCCTGTTGAAACGAGAAAGTATGTAATGTGGATTAGTTTTTTATTTACTATAATTCTTCCAGCAATGATGTTTTTATTGTTTTATAAAATGGGCTGGGTAAGTGATTTGAATTTGACCGTTCGTAAGGAGCGAGTAGTACCTACTTTTTTAGCTTTGCTGCTGTATTTTACATTGTATTATTTAGTTCGAAATTCTGAGGGGATGCTTCCAGAGTTTATACATGTTGTGGTAGGTTGTATTGTTGGAATACTCGTGGCCAATATCGTAACAGCATTTTGGAAAATAAGTATTCATGCACTAGGAGTGTTTAGTGTTGTAGGTTCTTTAGTGGCTATTTCAATAGCTACAGGTCAAGCTATTCCTGTTTTTGCTTATGTGTTTTTAGCAATCGCTGTAACAGTTGGTGTAAGTCGAATTATTCTAAAAAGACATACACCAATGCAAGTGGTCATGGGAGCCTTACTGGGATTCCTTAGTCCCTTTTTAGCGTCTTATTTTGAGGTGTATATTTGATATACCTACGATCAGTTTGCCTCAAAGAGCTATTTTAAGAAATCTACGTCTGCTTCCACATTAAGGTTCATTAAGTAGTTAACCCCTTTTTTTATTTCCATCCCCTCAAAAATGATGTTGTATAATACATTGGCAATAGGTGCTTTAAATCCGTATTTACTTAGAGCTTTGATTAATTGAAGTGTTTTTACCCCTTCAGCTACTTCTCCAATTTCCTCAATAATATCGTCTAGATTTTTGTCCTGAGTTAGGAAATATCCAACTCTAAAGTTACGACTCAATTTACTGCTACAGGTAGCCATTAAATCTCCAATCCCTGCTATGCCTAGAAAAGCTTCTGGGCTGTAACCCAATGAGCGAGCGATATAGATCATTTCAGTCATTCCTCGTGTAACCAGCAGAGCTTTGGCGTTGTCTCCATATCCCAAACCAGCAGCAAGACCAGAGGCAATAGCTATGTAGTTTTTTAAAATTCCCGCGAGTTCAATACCAACGGTTTTGTTACTGCCGTATACCATAAAGCGATTACATGCTAATGCTTTTTTTCCTAATTCAATAACTTCATCATATTCACTGGCAACAACAGCCGCAGCAATTTGTTTTTCAGCAATTTCAGTTGCTAAATTAGGCCCTGCTAAACAACCAACTCTTACAACGCCAGTTTCTTTTAAGATTAATTCTGACATGGTAGAGATTTCACTTTTGGTGAGTTCTAAGTCTTTACTCAGTTCTTTTTCAATGTGTAACCCTTTTGTTCCGTGAATTAAAATATGTTTGGGCGTTAAGTGTTTTTTAAACGTTTGCAACATCATTTTAAAGCTACTTGATGGTACAATTGGAAAAATTAAATCACAGGAGTTTGTGATTTCTTCAGGTACATTGGTCGCTTTGATGCGTGGATTAATTTCTTGATTCTTGTGTGAACGTTTAGTATTGATATTATCAACGACTTGTTCGTTTCTAGCAAATAGAATAACATCATTATTTTCTGCTAATAAGTTAGCGATTGCTGTACCAAAACTACCAGCACCTATTACTCCTACAGTTTTTTTGATCATAAATTAAAAAAGTTTGTTTTCTAAATCATACCCTAAAGATCGGTTGCGATAAAAATATAAAAGTTTCATGTCGCTGATTAGAATTGTTTTTTGTTTTGATTTTTTTAAAACAGGTTTTGGGTGATATGTCCCCAAGAATTTTATTCCGTTGTTGATAATAAAACGTGTGTCTTTATAGATTTCCTCAGAGAGCTTTAATGCTTTTTGTGTTTTTAATTCCAACAATAAGTCTTTCATTTTTTGAACCCCTTTCTCAAAGCTATTATAATCAATAGTAAGCTCTTCTTTGGGGAGCCTTAAGATTTCATAGATGCTCAACTGTTGGTGGCGTTTTTTGATGATTTCAAAAGCTACAAAAGCTACTAAATGGCTGGTGAATACAATGTTATTTTCCTTAAATGCTTGCGTTATTTTATCAGCTAGCCTAGCAGTATAGACTCTGTTTCGTTGTTTGTTCTCAGTTAACTCGTCTTCAGTTGTAAAAAAATCTTCAATATTTACTTTTTGACCAATGTTGTTAAAGCTATTGCCGTCAAAGTCAACTTCGTTACCAAGTACATCCATTGGTTTTCCAAAAGAAATGATAATTTTTGGCGTAGCTGTAAAGAACTTATAAAGAAATTTTGTGGTTTTAAATGAGTTTTTGAATTCATCTTCATCTAAATAGTTCTCTTTTCCTTCAGCTTTTAGGTGTTCGGTAATTAATTTGTTGGCTTCCATTACAAAATGGTAATTGAGCACAACAGGTACTACAAATATTTTTGTGTTTTTTTGATGAATTAAGTTCAATTGCTGAGCTTCAATTGCTGTACCCAAGAGTCCCAATTTTAGTTTGTCTTCGATAGCTCCTGAACGAGAACGTGTTCCTCCAGGGAAAAATAAACTGTGAACACCCCTTGTAAGACCGATCGTAGAGTAGTTTTTTAGCATGTTTAAATAAACGTCATTTCTACGTCTTCTATCTACTTTGTACGAACCTAAATTATTCATAAAGTTAGAAAGCAGCTTTATGGTAAAAAGATTAATTCCAGCGCCGTAAGTTACAGCAGGAAGACCAATCCCGTTAATGGCCATTCCGATTGTTGGAGAATCTAAGTTACTAAAATGAGTGGGCACAAATACAAGGGTTCCTTGTGTAGAAAGTTTTCTGATTTGTTCAATTTCTCCATTCAATTGTAATTTTTCGTGAATGGATTTAGCTGGAGCAAATAGTTTATATAGTTTACCAGGAAATGTGTTTAATAGCCTTGAAAAAACAAAAGGTAGAATTTTTCTTGCCATTTTGTATTTTCCAGGGTCAAAGTTAGCAACAATTTCATTAGCGTAAAGTTCCAATATACTGTCTAATTGTTTCCCTATTTCTTCATTACGCTTTTCTTGGTCATCTATTCCTGAAATTTCTATAATATCCTTTTTCTTTTGTTTCCAAAATTCTAGTTCTTCAGGTTTGTCAGATTGCCAAGGATTTTGTTTTAGTCGAATGATTTCTTGATAACGAATGGTATTGATCTCATTGAGTAGGTCTTTCTCTTTTTTTAATCGACTGAGTGTTTCCTTTTTAGTCTTAGTTATAATTGCTTTAAGATAGTTGTCTTTATCTTGACTTATCGTGTATATTGGCCATTCTTTGATGTCTTCAATCACATAAGGAAGCATTTTTTTGTGTGTGGTAGAATCTTTCATTAGAAGTTGGTTGAAGTTAATTTACAAAGTGAAATTATAAAGGTTGGTATTCTATTCGAGCATTTTTGAAAAACATAACAGTAGCTATGCTTTGGCCATAAAGCAACAATAGAAATAAAAAGCGTTAAGTTTTAGCATATCAATTGATCTTTAAATAACTTCTAGGCATAAATATAATAATCTAAATTAGAATTCTTCAATAATCGAGGAATGATTAGATTTGTATTGTGCAATCCATAAAAAATACTAAGTTGATAAAAGAAAAGGCTTTTGAGTTGGGTTTTTCTTTTGTAGGAGTTTCTAAAGCTGGATTTTTAGAAGAAGAAGCCCCAAGGCTAGAAGCATGGTTGAAAATGAACGCACATGGAGAGATGGGCTATATGGCCAATCACTTTGATAAACGGTTAGATCCTCGTTTGTTGGTAGAAGATACTAAAAGTGTAGTTTCATTGTTGTATAATTATTATACTGAAGAAACGCAGGAGGATCTTACTGCTCCTAAGATTTCAAAATACGCTTATGGAAAAGATTATCATACCTTAATTAAAACAAAACTAAGAGAACTTTTTGCTTTTATACAAGAAGAGATTGGTGAAGTAGGCGGACGTTATTTTGTAGATTCCGCTCCGGTTTTAGACAAAGCATGGGCTAAAAAATCGGGATTAGGATGGATAGGTAAGAACGCTAATTTAATTAATAAACAACAAGGCTCTTTCTTTTTTATAGCTGAGTTGTTATTGGATTTAGAGTTGGATTATAATACAACTCCTATCAAAGATTTTTGTGGAACTTGCACAAAATGTATTGATGCTTGTCCTACAGGTGCAATCATAAAACCTTATGTGGTCGATGGAAGTCAATGTATCTCTTATTTTACGATAGAGTTAAAAGATGCTATTCCTGTTGAGGTAAAAGGAATGTTTGAAGATTGGATGTTTGGGTGTGATATTTGCCAAGATGTTTGTCCTTGGAACCGTTTTTCTCTCCAACATAATGAACCGTGGTTTGAGCCACACCCAGATTTATTAAAGCTAACCAAATCTGATTGGGCGGAAATTGAGCAACCTTTATTTCAAGAAATATTTAGAAAGTCAGCTGTAAAACGGACAAAGTTTAGCGGTTTAAAACGTAATATTGAATTTTTAAAATAACATCAAAAAAAAGCCCGCTTCAGCGGGCTTTAAAATAGACTTAAAGTTTGACAAGTCTTTTTGTAGCAAAACCATCAGAGGTAACCATTTTTTAATGGTAGATGCCTTGGGGGAATTTCGATAAGCTGATGTTAGCGTTATTGCTGTTCAATCTTGGTTTAGAAAGCTGTCGTTTGCCTTCAATAAATGCCCGTTTTAATGGTGATTATTTATTGTTAGCATCATTTTTAATCCAATTTATAGCATACTTGAGCGCATCGGTTTCTGTATAAATATCTGGATAAACTGGCTCCAGAATAGAAGCATTCCCATTTGCTCCTATGTCATAAGTTGAACTTATAAAAACTAGACTGTGAGAGTTGGGTAGAGTAAAGCTTATTTGTTCTCCAAAGTCATTTGTGTACTCTCCCGTTGGAGTTCCTATTAATTTTGTAATGTTATAGGTTTTAACTGCATCAGCTAAAAAATTAGCACTAGAAAATGTACTTGGCCCAATGAGTATACACGATTTACCTTGAAAAAAGTATTTTGGCTTAATTGGGTGAGTAAGTTCTGTTGAGTCTGTATCTTCTATAACTTCTTGATTAGGAGTGTTCATATATTGAAGCATAAAATCTTTACCGAATATTCTGGAATAAACTTTATTTTCGGAATATGCCTTTTTCGATTCTTTACTTACTTTCCAATACCTCCCACTTGATTGTTGATAAGGCTTTCTTGTAATGTAAGACAAAAGTAGGTCATTCAGGCCTGAATCTCCACCTCCATTTTCTCGAACGTCAATGATAAGCTTATTAATATTTTCTCGTTTTATAGTTTTGAAAGATTTTTTTAAAAACTGATCAAATTTCTTGTAGTTATTACAACTATTGTACGAGATTAAACCAATCTCATCATCTAGAACTTCAAATGAATAATCCACTTGTGTTTGAGCTGAATTTAAAAAATTAGAAAGTTCACTTATGTCTAATCCTTTTGTCGAAATAATTTCACTAGAATTGTCTATTTCTATTGAATAGGGTGCTTTTAGAGTATCATTAAAAAATAGGAATAAAGGGAATGCTTTTTCAATAGAAGCAAGCTTGAATGCTTCTATACCTCCTATGTATGACAAACATTCTTTGAATAATTCAACAATACTTATTCCATTGATTGTCTTTATCTGCATGCCTGCCTTAAAAGCTGAAGTTTTAGATCTCGTAACAATAAAAGTTTGATTGTTGTCGATCAACTTACCCGAAAAAGGAAGATAATAATGCGATTTTATTTCAGGCATTATTTTTTCATTTTGCCAGTACATATAAGAGTGGCCTCCACTCATCATAGCGGATAATTTCATTCCGGTAACCATAAACTGTTTAAAAGAGATTGAATCTTTTTCCCAATTATCTAATAATTCCATTTTTTTACGAATTAATTCTTTAGGCGTGACATGGAAATAAGGATTGTAGTGAACTCTGTCAAATGTTTTTATGAGTTGTTCTATATCATTCGTGGCTTTATCTACTGAGATATAAGAAGATTGTGCGCTTGAGTTTTGAAGAACAATCAAAAATAAGCAAGCTAATAAAAGTGATTTCATACATTTAAATCTAATAGATGATTTCGACATAGGAATAGCTATAAGTTGGCTTTTATTGATGCTAACATTAGAGTGTATTTCACCAGTCTTTTATTTTTTAATTAACTTATGTTTCTCTTGCAATCCATCCACTAGAATAGTTATAAAATAAACCCCAGGAGCTTCGTTCAAGTTAAGGTCTACTTTTTGGCAGTTTTTATAACTTCTAGTATACACGATTTTACCAGAAATATCTGAAATACGAATTTCTAATTGTTCGATGTTTCTATTCATATCAATTGAGAAATCACCATTGGTAGGGTTAGGATAAATAGAACTATTTAAAGTAGATTCAATAGCCTCAATCCCAACAGAAGTATTGCAATTTGTGCTCCAATTTGCAGTAGCATCTTTAGTCCAGCCAGAATTGGTTGTTGGATCAAAACCACTATCGTGCTGAATACAAGTTAAACTAGGGTTACTTTCAGACTGCATAACTGCAATACTACTATTATTACCATTAGCTACATTTAAACTTGTTAAGTTGTTAGATTGACAAGATAACTCTGTTAATGCTGTATTTGTGCTTACATCTAAACTTGTTAATTGATTATTACGACAGTTTAAGCTAGTTATAGCTGTGTTAGAAGATAAATCTAAGTTAGTTATCAGGTTTGCCGGGCAATCTAATGCTGTTAAAGAAGTAAAAGCTTCAATTCCTGTAAGGTCGCTTATACTTATACCAGGTAAATAAATCTTTCCTGTATAGGCTTGTGCTTCTGTTTCACAAATTTCACCGTCTCCGTCTGTATCAATTACGCTTATTCCTGGACCTGTATAAATTGCTGTACCATGAGCTAATAAAGCTGCTTTAAAATTAGCATCTGGTATGTTTACAAAGTTTGTACAGTTCGAAGAGTTGTTTTTTTCGTTAAACAAAGAAGTTATTTCCGTTTGGGTAATTGGAGCTTCATAAAAACGGAAATTGTCTATTTTTAAATCTTGAGACAATCCATTTCCTACTGTTTGTGAAGGCAAATAAATGTCTAGTCCTCCAAAAACGAAAACGTTACTTAGACTAACTTGATATTGTTTATCCATAACCTCATAATTATCGAGGTAGGTACGTAAATAATACTTTCCTCCTCCAGACCAATAAACCGCTTTTACTACTAAATGATGCCAATCATTATCTAAATAGTTTGCAAAAGAATGATAAAAACCGCTAGGGCTTACACCAACAGAGGGTTGTTGAACCCTTAATGAAGAGTTGTTAGCGGTATTATAAAGTACATCAATTGTTAATCCATAGTTACTGTTATTCTGGTCTTTTAATTCTAACAACGTAAAATCATTGGTACCTTGATTAGCTTTAAACCAAAAACTAACTACATATTCTTTTACATTTCCAGAAAAAGTAATATTTCCTACGTTACTAAGTGATGCTCCGTCAGGAGATATTGCACTGTTTCCAACCTCTATCCCTTGAACATAGCTCACGGTATTTGATGGTGTTAAGCCTCCTGCATTATAGGAACTTCCACTTGTCTCAATAAGGTTGTTGTTGTCAAATTTATATTCTACTACTAAATCTTGTGTAGGTATTTGTTGTGCATTCAGCTCCTTTCCTAAAAAAGAAAGTGCAATTGCTGATAAAAAAAAGGTAATTTTTTTCATAGTTAATTATTTTTTAGATGATTAATTTTTGTATTTGTTGGCGTCTTTTGGATTTACATAGTAAATTAATTGATCGTTGTATAGCATGTAAGTTTTTCCCCATGAACTTCCATTGTGTTTTTGACCAATATAAAACCCTTCTCTTTTGTAGTTGCCATTGGGTGTTTTCATTACAACGATACACTTTAGAGAACGGGTAAGCAGTTTACCTGTTAATGCACTTATTCTAGTGTCCCATTCTGTAGAAGTGATGTAGGCATATTCTACCTTTTCTTTCCAGTTATAACTCGCTGCAGTTTTCTTAATTAAAGCTAATGCTTCAGATTTTAATGTCGCATTTTTCATTCCCTCAGTAGGTAAAGGTCGAGCGTCTTCAATTTCCCCTTGTTTCCATACTCTTCTTAATGCATCAAATTTTTCAAAAACAACTTTTGAAGTGTGTTTTATGTTGGATTGATAATCTTTGAATTTAGTGGTGTCTTTGGCAGCAATAATAAAACCTTTAGGTTCGATGTTGTTCATCCAATAATGTCCTTCTTCATCGTTTTTGTGGTAAACATCTGCGCCAATTAAAAATACTCCTGGCTCTAATAATAAGCAGTTGGCATTATAAAACCCCTCTGGACCGCCGAGCATTCCCATTTGGAACATTAAATTTCCTTTATCTGCCGATTTGTGGTATTGTTCAAGAATTACAGCATTATTTACTTTTTCCTTTTCCCAATAAATATTCATGTTATAGCTTTCAGGAAAATATTCAACTGTAAAACCTCCATAAGCTTTTGCAGTGTCTTTGCTAAAATGGCTTGAAGGATATACAAAACCGTAGGTGTTTAAAT
This sequence comes from Flavobacteriales bacterium, assembly GCA_025210295.1. Classification (NCBI taxonomy): domain Bacteria; kingdom Pseudomonadati; phylum Bacteroidota; class Flavobacteriia; order Flavobacteriales; species Flavobacteriales bacterium. The sequence continues at coordinate 55,177 of JAOASC010000002.1, forward strand.
AATAAAAACCAGAAAAATCAATAGGGTCAGCAACTTCTTTTTTGTAATTCCCCTTGACTATCATTTGACCTTTTTCGGTTTTAAATAATCGATCTTCATCACTGTAAGGGTGCTGATTCAGTTCTTGCTCAGAAACGGTTTTCATGCCTTTGCTCTGAGTACCTGAAATATTTTTCTTCTTTAATAAATCGTCTTTTAATCCTTTGGAAATTTTATTGAGTTGGCTATAGCTAAAATTAACGAAAGCTAATGTCATCAATGTTAAAAATGTAGACCGCATATTTTAATTGTATTATAATTTTGATGCAAAATAAAAGAGAAGCCTTTAATGGAATGGTGAATACTTTCTGAACGGTAAATAAACTTTCTAAGGAGTAGAACTGAGGTAGGTTTTTTAGCTATTTTTGAGCATGCTTAAACGAATTGTTTTTTTTGTTTTTCTTTTGGCAATAGCTGGGCAAGCTTTTGGGAAAGAGTTAATGCATTTGAATCTAAGTGGTAAAAAATTTGGCGTCATCTATGATTTGATTGAGCACACAGGAAGAAATGAACTTGTTATTGCTTCTGAAAAAGGAGTTTTTACTTATTCAGGTAAAGTTTTAAAGCAAATTAAGTCAAGAGAAAAAGAGGTTTTTCATAAGCTAATTCTTTCCGAAGAAAGTATTTACGCGTTGAGTTTTAATGATGAGGTATTTGAAGTAAACGGTGATAGCTTGTTGTTGGTATGTAAATTTGAAGTCAAAGAAACTGTTAACGGGTTCCTCGTCAATAATAAAGAAATATGTACCAGTACACCTCATAAATTGTTGACAGCCTTTAAAAATGGTATTCAAAAAAATCCAGTTTTCATAGAGGGGTATAACTTAGGCCTTATTAAAGGGAAAGAGGCCAACTTTCTGCTAACCCAGCAAGCTGAACAAATTATTTTTTATAACCTTAATCGCAAGGAAACGCATGCAATTACCTTTAATTATAAAATAGAGAAAGTCTTTTTTAATGAAAGTAGTAACTTTTTAATTGCAGGCCATCGTGTTTATAGAGTGATAGCTGATCGACAGGTGCTGGAAGAAATAACAGTTTTGCCGCAGCGGTTAGCTCATGTGAAGATTTTTGAAGTCAAAAAGATAGGAGAGTATTGGATAGGGGTTGGTCATAATAATGGATTTTCGATGTACAATCAAAAAAGTGCAACTTGGACGCATTATTTTGATCAAATTTCCGTGCATGCTGTCTTGAATGATTCCTTTGGGAATATTTGGTTAGGAACTAAATTTGAAGGACTTGTCCAAATCCCCTCGTTGGCACTTTTTGAATATAAAGTTAATGCAGCTTTAAATGGAAAAGATAGAGTTGTTAAATCGTATTTTAATCAAGGGAAATTGTTTCTTGGTACTAACTTAGGGAATGTTATTGTTTATGACTTAAATTCGGATGATGTAAAGTTGATACCTCTCCAAAATAATGGAGAGGTACAAGCGATGTTTTTGAATGGGAATTTCTTATATGTTTACTGTGATCAACTGTATAAAATTGATATTGCACGTGAACAGGTGTTAGAAACAGTTGCGATACACTCTACCAAGGCAATTTATGTAGATGAAGAAGTTTATTGCGCTACAGCTGGTGATTTTCAAAATATTTCTCAACAACTAAAAATCAATAAAGGGTATTGGCATACCTGTATCTATGTTGATACTTTAAAGAATAGATTTTATGTTGGAACAAAATCAGGAATCGTTGTTCTTAATAAAGCAACTTTTGAAGTACTTCAAAATATAAAAAGTTCTAATCAGGAGAAAGTTGTTGCTATCGCTAAGGTTAATGAGGAACTACTTTTTTATGGAACAAGAGGAGGTGTCTATGATACAACATTAAAGATGTTAGCTCAACTTTCTATCCCAAGTGTTAGAGGTGTTGTCTTATGGAAAGAGGGAGGACAGGTTATATACAATAAGACAGGTGCCATTTATGTCGCTAAAGGACAAGAGATAAAGCTTCATTTTATTTCACAAATGATTGGAGAGGAATCGATCATTTCTATTGAGAAATTTGGAAAAGACCTCTTGGTAATAACTGCTCAAAAAATCTTTATGATTAATGATTTTGATCATTTTATAGGGAAGAATTTAAGCGCTAATTTTAAATTGCATCTAGAAACAGATTGTGCGTTAAATCTTGACGACGAAGTTGTGTTAAGTTATGATAATACAGGGATTCAATTTAAACTAAGTACTAATGTGGATTTATCTTTTTTTTCTGAATATTTAATGTATTATCAGGTAGAGGGCGGAGCTAGAACACGGATTGAGCCTAATCAAGAAGGGGAGTATGTTTTAACATTAGAATTTGTTCCAGAGGGTAAGACAGCCATAACCTTTGAAGTAGAAGATTTTAACCATAGTCTCTTAGATCAATATAAGGTTCATGTTGAAGTAGAGGCACCATTTTGGAAGTCGATATGGTTTATCTTTTTGGTGTTTAGTTTGTTAATAGTAGCGTTGTTGCTTTATCAAAGGCATAGAGTAGCGAAGTTGAATGTGGAAAATATAGCCAAAATTAAGCAAGAACAAATGAAGACCCGTTTGGTTCGTTCTGAATTAACAGCGATAAGGTCTCAAATGAACCCTCATTTTGTTTTTAATACCTTGTCAACTATTCAATTGAAAATCGCTAAAAAGGAAACAGATGTAGCATTTAAACTTGTCCAAAAGTTTTCTTCTTTAATGCGAGGGGTTCTAACGCACTCGCAGGTAGAAGTTATTGCTTTAAAAGAGGAGATAACCATACTCAAAAATTATATCGACTTAGAGCAAGAGCGGTTTGAAGACAGCATAGATATTCAGTTTTTTATTGATGAGACAATGGATTTATTGGATTACAGAATTCCTTCTTTGATTACACAGCCTATCGTTGAAAATAGTTTACAGCATGGATTAAGACACCTTGAAGGTAAAAAGCAATTAGTGATAAGGGTTGTAAAGAAAAGTGAGGGGTGTTTTGTGATTGAAATTGTTGATAATGGAATAGGTGTAACAGCAGCAAATAGAATAAATGAAGCTAATAATCAACGAAAGTCTTTTGCAATGTCAGCAATAAAAAAACGTATCAATTATATTAATTCTTTGGAGGGACTACATGTAAGCCTAAACGTAGCATCTAGTTCTAACGGTACGAAGACACAAATAGTAGTAAACGATTATGATTGAATATATAGTAATTGATGATGAGTCAAACCCTAGGGAGTTGCTCATTTATACCATTCGCTCATTAGGGTTGCCTTTTCGCTTAGTAGGAGAGGGAAAGAGTTTGTTAGAGGGAATAGATTTGATTAAATCATTAAGGCCTAAGGTGGTTTTTTTGGATATACAAATGCCAGTTCACAATGGGCTTAATATTCGTAATTTTTTATCGGAGGAGGATTTCAACTTTAAGTTAATTTTTGTGACAGCATATGATCAATATACTATTCAGGCAATAAGGTTGTCTGCCTTTGATTACCTCTTGAAACCAATTGAGTTGAATGAATTAACAGATTGCTTAAATAGGGTGCTTAAAGAGAAAAACAGCAATGAAAAAGCTTATCAACAGCTAGCCTCTATAGAGCAAAAAAATGTTTTGGTGATCAAGTCCCATGGTGGAACACACTTTCTAAAAGTTGAAGCTATTGTTTTTATTGCTGCAGATGGGATGTATAGTCATTTTCAATTAGTGGATAAAGAACTGCTTTCTTCAAAGCCTTTAAAAGCTTATGAGGGACTACATGAAAAACTGTTTAGGTGCCATAGGAGTTATATAATAAATATTGATTATGTGTTGAAGATAGAGGGGCAAAATGTTATTTTGAAAGGAGGGGTTGAGGTTCCTATTTCAAGGCAAAATAAGTCAAGGCTTATTGAGGTTTTAAAAGTGAATTCATAGCATATAAAAAAAGCCAACTTAAGAGTTGGCTTTGTTATATTGTTACGTCTTTTTTATAAAAGGTTAAGCTTTTTAGATAAATCATCTTTATAAGCTTTTCCAATGCTTATTTGTTTATCTTTTATTAAAATATAATTGTCTTCAATTGATTTTATCTTATCCACTCTAATTACAAAAGAACGATGAACTCTAGTAAATTGGTCAGCTGGTAGTTTTGATACGATATCTTTCATTGTGCTCAAAATAGTGAATTTATCATCTTGAGTAAAAATACGCATATAATTTCCTAATGCCTCTATCCAAAGAATATCTTCCGTATTGATTTGTACCAACTTAGAATCTGTTTTGATAAAGATGGTTTTATCTTTAGTGCTAATGTCTGCTCTATTGTCTTCAAAACGAGCTTTAGCCTTTTCTACAGCTTTCAAAAAACGAGGTAGAGTGATTGGTTTTTGGATGAAATCAGTTACATTATATTCGTAAGATTCCAAAGCATATTCAGTATGTGATGTGACTAAGATAACTTGTGGTAGTGGATTTAATGAGCGAATCATTTCCATACCATCCATTTTAGGCATTTCAATGTCTAAGAAAACCAAGTCTATGTGTTCTTCTTTAATAGCTTTAAAAGCTTCTACGGGGTCTGCGCACGATTTTATCAATTCAATATCAGAAGATTCTGCTATTAAATCTTCTATTACATTTCTTGATAAATCGTCGTCGTCAACTACAATAGTTCTCATATTCAAGTGATTAGATTTTGTTTTATTAAATTCAAGTCTTCAATCGATTGATTTAGAAGTTCCTCTAATTCGTCCACAATATCACTATTTTTATCAACTTCTCCAACTTCTTTTTTTAATTTTTCAATCTCTATCAAAAGTTCCTTGGCAGGCTGTATTCCCATATAGCTTACATTCCCTTTTATTTTATGTGCTGTTTTTGCACATTCACTCCAGTTTTCCGTTGAGAATTGTTCTTTCAATAATGCAAAATCATGAGGGATGTTTTTTAGGAAAAGGTCAATGTATTTGATGATTTTAGTTGGGTTGCCTCCTACTAATTCAGATAAACTAGATAGATCTACTAGAGAGGTTTTTAAAGCAACTGGTTGATCAAGAGAAGTATTTTCAGAACTGTTGTTTTTATTTTCTGTTGAAGTTGGAACGTTGATGTATTGTTTGATTTTTTTGAAAAGGATTGCTGTGTTGATTGGCTTGGAAATATAATCATTCATTCCAACTTCATCACATCTTGTTGAAACGCCTTCGATGACATGAGCTGTCATCGCAATAATTGGGGTGTTTTGATTGGGATTGCTATGGTCTTCTCTTAGTTTTTTAGTGGTTTCAAAGCCATTCAGAACAGGCATTTGTAAATCCATCATAATGACATCAAATTTCTTGCGTTGAGACAGTTCAATTGCTTTTTGTCCATCTTCAGCAAGTGTAACTTCTACATTGTTTTCTTTCGAATAAACCAAATCATAAAAAATAGAGCGATTTAAGTCAGTATCATCAACAGCAAGTATCGAAACATTGCTAAGTTGCTCTGAAGCACTGTCATTGGCCAATTCTTCTATTTCTGTTTCGCTTTTTGGAAATTTGATGGTAAAACTAAATGTCGTTCCATGGTTGACCTTACTCTCGATTTCAATTTTACTACCCATTAATTCTACCAGTTGTTTGGTAATGGCTAAACCTAGACCAGTTCCACCATAATGCCTGGAGGTGTCGATGCTCGCTTGCTGATAACTTTCGAATATTTTTTCTATTTTCTCATTGCTAATTCCTATTCCAGTGTCTTTTACTGTAAAACGCAAGGTAGCACTCTCTTGGTCTGTTTCTACAAGTTTAACATCCACTTGAACAGTCCCTTTTTCAGTAAACTTCAAGGCATTGTCAGTAAGGTTGAGCAATATCTGATTTATTCTAAGAGGATCAGCTTTGATGTGGTTGGGAACGCTTTCATCAATGTGATATGATAACGTGACCTCTTTGTCATGAGTCTTAAAGCTTAGAGAATCGATGAGGTCTAATACTATTTCTCTGATGGAAGTGTTTACTTTTTCGAGTTTAATAGCGCCTTTTTCAAGCTTTGCTAAATCTAAGACATCGTTGACCAAAAATAAAATGTTGTTGGCGCTAGATTTAATCGTTTTCAGGTATTTAGTTTGTGTTTCATTGAGGTTGGTTTTTCCTAGCAATTGAGTCATGCCTACCACAGCATTTAATGGAGTCCTGATTTCATGACTTGTAAATGTAAAGAATTCCTCTTTTTCTTGTTTAGACTTGTTGGCTGCTTTGGTGGCAAGAGCAAGGTCTTTGTTAATTTTGTTTTTTTGACGCAGGTTATAATATAAAGTGATACTGAATATGAGTACAATAATGGCAATAAATAAGAGAATGTAAGTTCTTGTTCTTTCTGCTTCTAGCTCAATTCTTCTCTGTTGGTTTATTAGCGCAATTTCACCGTTTTTTCTTTCTATTTCTAATTGTGCTTCAAGTTCAGAAATTAACTTGGTGTCTTTTATTGCACAATAATATTTTTGGTAGTTATAGGCATTTTTAAAATCGTTATTTCTTTCATATACATTGGCTAGGTTTTCATATCCTTTTTTGATAAACGTTTGATGTCCACTCAATTCGGCAAATCCTAAACTGTTTTTCATGTAGATAATAGCATTATCATAGTCTTTAATTTCTTGATAATACTCTCCAAGAAAAAAGTTAATTTCAGAAAGCTCTTTTTTGTCATTTACGATTTCGAATTTTTGTAAAGACTTTTTTAAGGAAACAACACTTGCTTCATTTTGATGCGTTTGCCTTTGCATAATACCTACGTTTTTGTAGGCTATTCCTTGCATATAGATGTTGTCTGTTTGAAGAATATTATCTAAAGCTTCGATATAGTACTGTGTCGAAATGTTATCCTTTTTTAATTGCTTGTTAAAATCCCCTAGAGAAGAGTTGGCTATAGATTTTATTAATGGATTTTTGATTTTGTCTCCAATTTTTATGGCGTTTAGAAAGTTTTCTTTTGCTAAATCTTCTTCTTTAGATGCAGCATAGACCTTTCCTATATTTATATACGCTGTAGCAATGGCTTTTTGGTTGGCATATTCTTTAGCAATATTTAGTCCCTGATTATGGTGAATTAAGGCCTGCTTGTAATTACCTATGTTTCGGTACAATTGCCCCAGTTGGTGAATGGCTTTTATTTTTTTTGTTGTATAATTAATGTTATTGCTAATCGCTATACTTGTTTTTGCATATTCAATAGCTTTATTAATATCATTAGGTTCTTTAGAAGACTCGTATAACTTTGATAGTTCAAAGGTAATTTCAGCAATTCTATCTTGGGGTAGTTCCGTTTTTAGCTTTTGTTCAAGTTCGGCAATTCTTTTTTTGTTTTGTCCAAAATTAACCTGAACAATGAGTAGCAAAAAAAATATTATTATTGGGCGTATCATTGTGATAAAGATGCTAAAAAAAAATGAAAATAAGTAAGAAAAAAATAGTAATAACGAAAAAAGGCCACTTGAAGATTCAAATGGCCTTTCTGTTACAATTAGGTGAAATTGCTTATTTCTCCTCTTTCTTTACTTTAGTCACTTTATTGACAGTGTTTTCAATTTCTTCTTTCGCTGATTTAGCTTTTTGTGTAAGGTCTTCAGTTGTTGCTTTTACCTTGTTTGTAATTTCATCTTGAGCAGATTTAGCCTTTTTAGTAATGTCTTCTTTTACTGTTTTAGCCTTTTCGGTTAAATCTTCTTTTGTTGAGTTGAATTTAGAAGTTACATCATCTTTAGTTTGATTCAATTTCTCTTCTAATTCTTTTAATATTGGAAATTGTTCAAATAGTTTTTCTTTATTTTTTTCAACATTAGCTTCAAAATCTTCCTTAGTTGAATCTATTGTTTTAAAGAAATCTCCAATAATGTTTTTCCCCTCATTGTCAGCTTTTTTTCCTGCCTCTACTAATGCATCAAACTTTTCTTTGATTTTTTCGTTTGATTCTGCTGTTAATCCTAATCCTGCGTATGCTAATGTTTTAATTAAATCCATGGTCTGTTAAATTTTAAGTTTTTAATTGTTTGATAGGTCATGGTCAATTATTGAACCAAAAAACTTTAATAGTTGGTGTTTGTAAGTGTTTTTTTTGTGGTTTTCTTTGTTTTTAAGGGGTTTGGGGTGTTTTTTTAAGATTTGTAGGGTTAACTATAATTTCTGTTTAGTTTTATTGAAGTGTCTAAGTGGCAGTTTTAGAATGAACTATTTTGTAGGGTCTGGTTAAATTGACAGATATAGTTTATATTTGTCAGCAGTTATGGTAGATATTGGTGGAAAATACTTTATAATTACTGGAGCGCCGAGTACAGGTAAATCTTCAGTTGTCAATGAGCTGGTTCGAAGAGGGTATGTTTGCCATGATGAAATAGCTAGACAGGTTATCAAAGAAAATCAAGGTAAGAATAATAACTTGTTACCTTGGGTTGATATGTTGGCATTTAGTGATGAGGTTTACAATAGAATGTTAGCATTATTAGATACTATTGAAGACGATTCTTTTTGTTTCTTAGATCGAAGTATGGTTGATTTGATAGGCTATATGGAGTTTGCAGGAAAAGAAGCTCCAAGTAGGTATGGAGAAGGTGCTAAAGTAGCAGGGTATTCAAAACAAGTCTTTTATATGCCTTTCTGGGAGGGTATTTTTGCCAATGATGAGCAACGTAAGGAATCTGTTGAAGAAGCAATGAATATAGATAAAGCCTTAAGAAAAGCTTATACCAATCTTGGGTTTAAACTTGTAGAAGTTCCTAAAGGAACAATTGAAGAACGGGTTGATTTTATCTTGGAGGTTTTAAAATAAGAATTTTTAAAACTAAGGTTCTGTTTCTTAGTCTGTTGTGAGGGTTTTTATGTCGGTAAATATTAAGTTTAGTGTTGATCTAGTCTATTAAGATTCCTTTCATTTATGTTAGCTTTATACAATAAAAAAAGTGAGGTGTTGGTTTCTTTTCAGGATATTTTATTGAAAAATCAAAAGTATATTTTGTTTTTTGTAGCTGCTTTATCATTGTTAGCAGCTGGTAGTGTTGTGGGTAATGAAACTGGTTGGAAAGATTTGTTGTTTTTAGGGGGAGCTACTGTTTTAGGGGTCTTTTGGGTCTATAAGGTCAATGACGTTATTGACTATGATGAGGATTTAAAGTTTAATCTGAAACAGTTTTTTAGTAATCCACTCTATTTGCTGTATTCATTGTGTATTTTGGGACTAATAATTTTTGGAGCCCAATTAGTCAGTTGGTTTCGTTTTCAAGTGTTTGCTTTTGTAGGAATATTAGGTTTTGTATATTCATTTAACTTTAAATGGTCTAATTGTAGTTTTAGGTTAAAGAATGTTTTTTTCTTTAAAAATTTAGCAATAGGATTGGCTTGGGGAGCGTTGATACCTATAGGTAGTGGCTCTTTTGATTCTAGTATTGTTGTTCAGTTAACTATTTTGACCATCGTTCAGGTGTTTATTGGCAGTATGATAAGAGATGTTCCAGATAGAGAGAAAGATGAGAAGCAACAGGTCAAAAGTTTTCCAGTAGTATTAGGAGTGAAGAAAACCATTTGGTCAATGCATTGGTTTAATTTATTATCTTTTTCTGTTGTATTTTGGGGAGATTACACTGCTGATTTTTTTGTTATGACTACAGCTGTTGTAATTTGGCGAGCTGTAAATTTAATGATGCTAAGTAAACAGCCTTTCTCAAAATTTTGGGGACAGTTATTCAATTTGATGACTTGTGTGGTGATTCTTTTAGTCGTTATGGTAGATAAACTATGGGTATGATAGAAAATATAAGTTTTGAATATTGGGCTTTTTTAATCTTAACTTCAGCTACCATCTTCTCCTTATTGTGGGGGTTAGATGCGGTTACTCATAAGCGTTTGGTAGAAATAGATATCACCGATAAAGAGCTTCAAACACATCGCAATATTCTAATTGCTTCTGGTTTTATGGAGTTGTCTTTAGTGATAATGTATTGGTGGGATATAGAAGTTTTGCCTTTTTTTATAGCGGCTCTAGTTGTTAGACTAACACATGAGTTTATTGATGAGTTGCATTTTCATACTGATCGTTGTACTCCCTATGAATCAAATTTACATCTAGGAATGTGGATTACTGTTTTTATAAAAACAGTGAGTATGTTCATTTGGGGATTTTTTACCAATTATGAGGGGATTGATCAATTGCCTTTCTTCTATTATGTATGGGGAGTTGTAGTTTTAATAGTAATGGCGTATATCAGCTTTGTAGAATGGAAAAGAGGTTTTTCCTCTTTTAAGGATGCTTTGTTGGCTATGATTCGTCACTAGATTTTTTAATGAATTTATCGATCAAGTAAGGAAGTAAAGTTAAATCGGCTAGTACTGTAAAAAAGAAGATTAACGCCGAAACAATTCCAAAGATTTGAGAGGGGATAAATCGACTAATACTAAAACATAAAAAGCCAACGATTAAGACTAAAGAAGTGGATAAGATTCCAAAGCCTAACTCGTTTTTGCTTTGCTTTAAAATAGTTTTTTGATAAATGATGTGGATGGTGTCATCGACAATTACTCCTAAACAAATAACCGATGTAATCGCAGTTAAAATATCTAAATCTAAATTCCCTAAATAAAAAATTAATGAAATAAATGAAAGAGGAATTAGGTTTACTAACAAGCTAATCAGTGTTGTTTTTAGGTCTTTGGTCAGCAATAGTATGGATAAGAAAATTAATAGAAAAGAAAAACCCAATGATCTAAAAAGTGACGTTGAGATATTTTTATTGATTTCATCCACAAGAAGAGCTTTGCTAAATAATGTATGCTCAAAGTTATGATGGTATTTTTTCAAAATTTGTTCAATTTCTAGTGTTGATTGTTCGATTTTGTCCATGTCTTTATATCGAAGGTCAATCATGTAGGCAGTCCTGTCGGCATTTCTATAAGGGTTGTTTTTATTGGGGAATTTAATAAAGCTGCTCAGGGCTCCAAACTTCTTTTTAAAATCTGTTTGATCCTTAATGGATTTAATGTTGGCGATATATTCAATGGACTTTAAATCTTCAACAAGAGAGATAATGGAGGTTTCAGTTGTTTTTAACGATGCGGTTTTATTTTTTTTCTCCAATAAAATAGATAATGAAAGTTGAGAGTCAAAGTCGTTCAAGAGTTCATTTCTGTTTTTAAGGGCTTCAGAGTTTTTGGGAATAAATGCTGTAAAGTCTGTTTTAAAATTAAGTTGAGTAAACAATGGAGCTGCTATCAAACCAATAAGGATTAAGACATAGGAGATAGGTTTTCTGTGTTTTTTAAGTGAAATAAGTATGGAGCTAATCAGTTGCTTTTGAGGTAAAGGTTGGGGAGTTATTTTTAGTAATAAAGTTGGGGAGATGGCATAAGTAAAGATGAAGGAACAGCCAATTGAAAAGGCGATGATTAAACCAAATTCTTTAATACTTTCAGAGTCGTTAAACACAAAAGAGAAAAAGGCGAAAGTCGTTGTTAAAGAAGTAAAAAAAGAAGGGAGGATATAAGTGGTAATACTTTGTTTGATTTTTAGTTCTGAGTTTGTTAGATTGGATTGGTAATAGCCTGTGAGCAGATGAATTGAATCTGCTAGTGATAAAATTAAAACTACAGGAATAATGAGTGCTGAAATTAAGTTAATTGGGATGTCTAAAAGTGTAAAAAAGAAAATGGCTGGGATGAGTGAAATTAAGATAATGATCAAAACATACAACAAAGCCAAAAAGTCTCTGTAGATGTAATAAATTAATAGGGAGAATAAAGTAAGAATTAATCCCGATAAAAGAATGACATCGGCAGTTAGTGTTTTTTCAATTTCCGATTCTATGTGAAAGTGGCTAACAGGTACAAGGCGTTCGATTCCTGGTTGTTTTTGTTGTATTATTTTATTGAATTGTTCCAGTTCGAAATTGTGACTAGAGTCAAGTAATACAAGCATTAAAAAAGATTGTTGATCTCTGCTGATTAATTGGTCTACAATGGGGATGTGAGTGGATTTTTTTATAGTATTAAAAATAGAAGAGTCATTTTTAAGGTCTGTTTTAAATAAGCGCTTAGCTTGATGTAGTGAATTTACTTTTAGTCCTTTAAAAGCAGTTGTAAGTTCTTCTTCTATTTGAGATAAGGAATGGAAAATCGTTTGGGTAGAGGTGTCTTTTACCACAACTTTTACTTCAATAAAATCATTGATGTTAAAAATTTCGCCCATTTTTTTTCCTGCTTGATAGTAAGAGCTGTTTTCTAAATCAAACCCTGTAAGTTGTCCGTCTATTTTAGGGATTTTGATAAATGAAATCATTAAAGCCAAAGTCAGCAGTACCCCCCAGAAGAATGGAGTTCGATGTTGGAATAAAAAAGAAGCGATTTTATTTAACATAACTATTGGGCGCTAAAAAAAAGAAGCATTTGTCTGTATTTAGAGTTGAATTTAGGCTTTAAATCAAAAAGCGTTTTCATTTCTGATTGAAAGGTTTTAAAAATGAGGGGAGAAAGAGAAGTGTCATGGTGTTTTTGTTCAACTTCGTATTCAATAATAGTAATTTCTTGAGTTGGCTGATGGTTGATAGCGTAAAAATGGGCAATATCTAAAGAGGTTTCTAATAGCCAGTTGGCTGATGGATTTTTGATAAAGAATGAAGGTGTTTTGTCTCGTTTGATTTTATTATTAGAGATTCCAAGTTGTAAAGTGGTGGTGTGTGGTGCATATATGTGACTGCGATACCTGGTGGATGAACCACAAGTAAATAATCTAAGGTTGCTAATAGCTTTGGATCCAACAAAAGGAAGGCTTCGTAGTTTTTGAAAAGGAGCAATGGGAGCATTCGCTTTCATTTGAATCCATTTTTCTAGATAAAAAATGGCGTTTTTGGTTGGTTCACTTTGAGGCAGAAAAGGAGTTTGTTCAAAATGATTAAAAACGGTTTCTATTAATTCGATAATTGGTGTTTTTTGACCATCTATATTGAGGTGATAAAAATCCAGTTCAGGTTCTTCAACTTCCATTCTAATACTGTTAAATTCATTCATTTCGTTTTTTAACTGAAGAGAAAAAGTTGTGGTGCTTATGGAATCGTCAAAAACCCTTTTTCTAATTCTTAAGGAAAGGTTGTTTTTAAAAATTAAACTGTCAGGAGTATCTAAATAAATATCTGAATAAGTATTCTTTGAGTGATAAAAGCTATTGAGGTTTCCAATTTGAGGAGAAGAGGTGATAAACGTTTTAAATTGTTCAGCAGCGTCAATGCTAAACTTTAATTGATTTTCTGTTTGCCCATAATTAAGTGTAATAATTATGAGAAATAATATGCCGACAATAATTTTAATGACCATAATTGCGTAAACGTCCTTTTTTTCTATAAAAACTTTCCGGATTCTTTCGAGGTTTATAATCCGATAAAAGCACACCATTTTTGACAATGGTTTTTTCTTTTTTGATAATTGTGATTGCTTTGTCAAAAACAATAGGGTGAGGGTCTGTGAGGTTAAACGCGTTCAATATTGAAGCTCTTCTGGAAGCTAGTTTATGAAAGTAAAGCGTAGCAATTGGAGTAGGCCAGTGTGCTTTTTTAATGATCATTTTTAAGTCTTGTTCGTTGAGTTGGGCTATTCGTTTAGCCATCCATAATAAATCTTCATAGGTTGCTTCTTTGTATGGTGAAAGTACAGCATTGACCTTATTGGTAAAGCTAATTTTTTGCCCCTTTTTCTTGACAGCTTCCCATGGAAGTTGATTAACCAATCCCACTTTGAAGTCGGGAGGTAAATAGTTGTTGTAAACACCTAAACTTGTGCCTAAATCAGAAAATACAGCAGAAACTTGGTATTGATAATTACCGTTGTGTACTGTTGTGAGTAGTGTGTTTTCTTTTCTGGTGTCCCAATTTCCTATAAATTGATGGGCCAATAATGCTGCTCTTAACTCTTTTCGTTCAGTATTGAGTTCTGGTACAAAACTACCAATTCGTTTTACCCTATCCGGTCGAGCTTCAATGGCACATTTTATAAACTGAACAAATTGTTTTCCAATAAAAGGGGGTAGGTTGGGGTTGTCAACAGCCATGGCTGGGGTGACTGTTCCGTGTTGGTAGATAAAAGGAAGAAGATCAATGTTGTAAATGTCTTTTATCGCTGTTTGTAGTTCCTGTTTATTGTGAACTTCAGAAAAGTCGTCAAAGATTAATGTAAGTTTCTCTTTTTCGTAGAAATAAGGATGGTCAACATCATATCCTAATGCAGCAAAAATTCTAGAGCCTACAATATCTGTATGAATTTCATCTCCCCACTTTAACGACCATTCGTTATCTAAGTCTAAATCATAAGTGTTTACTTTAGGGGCCGATCCGCTAAGACTAAGGCTTTTAAAAATGACAACAATGTTTTTTTGGTGTTTGATTTTTTTTTGTCTGGCTAAATAGGCAAATTGTTTATGTAGAGGTTGCGTTGAAACTGGTAAGTGCCAATAAGGCGATTCAACAATAGAATCAGTAGGAGAGGTGTAAGATGGAATCCTAACCTTTAACCTTTGTTTACTAGTGAAAGTATTGAAAACCATTTTTATTTTTTCGCTTAACCTAACTTTGGGGTGTGCTTTATTTTTGGTTTTATGTATTAGGGAGTGTTTAAATAATAATAATTCACTTAAAATTTCTTCTTGATCAGTATTATGTGCAGTAGAATTGAAATAGTCGTATTCTATTTTTTCACTTAAGTGTTTGATGTGTCGTATAAAAGCTTTCTTTCTTTTAGGAAGTGTATCTCCTTTGTAAGTTTGGATGTTAGCATCAGTAAGAAAGTTGGTTAATTGTCTGACTTTTTCTATGTTGAGATAGTTGTTGTCATAAAACTGTTGAATGTTAACGTTCGTGTAGGGTAGAATAGTGCCTCTTTCTATCTGCGCATAATTGATGTACGCCAAGAGAATGGAGATAAAAAAGAAAGATCTTTTAAGAAGCATATAAGCTAAGGTAATAAGTTTTAGAAAGGATTAAAAACAAAAAAGGCTTTACATGATGTAAAGCCTTTTTGTTAGTGTGGTACCTCCAGGGATCGAACCAGGGACACCAGGATTTTCAGTCCTGTGCTCTACCAACTGAGCTAAGGTACCAACCTTATTGGTCGGCAAAGATAATAACTTTATTTCTTTCTCCAAACAATTTTTAAAAAAATATTATTCATTACCTAAAATTAATGGCATTCCATCTTGATTTCCAATCACAACAACTTTACTGTTTGGTGATTTAGAAAGCTCGAGTGTAGCTTCTATTCCTTTCTCTCTAAGGATGTTAGTGGTAAGTGAAGCATTAAGAATTCTGTTCGCTTCTGCTTTTCCTTCTGCTGCAATTTTAATTCTTTGCGCCTCTTTTTGTTCTTTTTGGAGTTTAAACTCGTATTCTAAAGATTCTTGTTCTTGTTTCAATTTATTTTCAATAGCCCCTTTAATCGTAGGAGGTAAAGTAATATCTCTTACTAAAACTTCATTGGTTTGAACATATTGTTTAGTCAAAATGTTTTGAGTTTCTTCAAAGATTTCAGATTGAATAACATCTCTTTTTGAAGAGTATATTTC
The DNA here is from genome assembly GCA_025210295.1 of Flavobacteriales bacterium. Taxonomy (NCBI): domain Bacteria; kingdom Pseudomonadati; phylum Bacteroidota; class Flavobacteriia; order Flavobacteriales; species Flavobacteriales bacterium. The sequence goes on from JAOASC010000002.1 coordinate 70,729, forward strand.
TTCAGGAGTATAACGTCCAATTACGCTTCTGGTTGCAGAACGGATTGCTGGTTTAACAATGTTCTCTAAATAACCTCTACCTTTTTCTTTGTGTAATGATGGTATTGAAGCCTGTTCTAATTGGAACCATGTAGAAACCTCAACGGTAATATCTAGTCCGTTAGAAGATAAAACTCCCATTGTTTCTAATACTTCTTGCTGTCTTGTCGGGTAAACAACCATTTTGTTCCATGGTGCTATAATATGAAATCCCTCATCATAAGTTTTGTCGGTTTTAACCCCTCCTCCAAAAGTTTGGAATAATACTCCTGCTTCACCAGCTTTTATAGTGATAGAGCTTTTAATCACAAAAACGATAGTGATGATTAATAAAATAATGGGAATGACAACTTTTTTGATTTTGTCGGTGTCTATTTCTGGTGGTCTGTTTTGATTCATTTCCTTTTGTTTAAATAATTATGGTGTAAAGGTATAAAAAAAGGAAGCTTATAAGTGTTAAAAAATGTATTACAAAATCAATGTTAATAAGTAATCTGTTTGGCTAAAGATATGCAAGCTTACTATCTTATTTTTGTATAGATAGGCACTTAAAAGCCAAAAAAGGTATTCTTTTTGCAAAGTAATAATACATGAAGTTTATAGCATATAGCATAATAAGTATTGTTTTGATGACCAGTTATTGGGCACAAGATTCAACGGATAATTATACAGATCCTAAGTTTATCTTAGATTACGATTATTATAAAAGTAGATATGTTGAGACCGATCTAATGTATAAAATTGTAGATAACTGGGGGAATGGTTTTGATAGTTTATATGGTACAAGGAACATGCGCCCAATACTTCATGGTGTAGCCTATAGAGGAGGAGCGAATAATTATTATCATAAAACAGCAAAACGAAAAAATAGTAACCCTTTGCCTAATGATGGTGTCAATAACTTATGTAAAGAAGGGTTTTCTCATTCCGTTTATTTATATCGTAAAAACTGGGAAACAGCCCCAGTTGTAGATACTTGTAAATGTGTTAACGATAGTCGTAATATTCTTCAGTATGACCAGTTTGATTACTTTGATGATCAACACATTCATGATATGCTAGAAATTGTATACAATAGTGCGAAAGATAGTTCTATAGGCCCCGTTTATCTGCATTGTTGGAACGGTTGGCATGCTTCAGGATTTATCTCTGCTGTTATTTTAAAGCAGTTTTGTGGAATGAGTGACTTGGATGCTGTTGCCTATTGGGATTTAGGAACAGATGGAGCAAATACAAGTCCTCGATACAATAAAATTCGTGACCGAATCAAAAATTTTAAACCTTACTCGAAGTTTATGTTGTATGATTCGTTGAAAAATAACATCTGCCCTCCAATGCCAAAAGTTATAGATAAAAGTCAATTACATATTAGTATAGAACATTTGGTGATTGTTCCAGAAGCAATACCTATTAATACGGTATTGATTTTAGATAAAGTGAAGTTCTTACCCAATAAGACAACCTTGTCGAATCCCGATGGAAATAAAGATTTACAAAACATATTAAAAGCACTACAAAAAAGCCCCGATTTAAAACTAGAAATTGGGGGGCATACCGATCGTTCTGGAAATGAAGCTACCAATAAGGTATTATCAAAGAATAGAGCAAAGTATGTTTATGATTATTTAGTTCGAAAAGGTGTGAGTCCTGCTAGTTTAGTTTATAAAGGATATGGTTCTGCTAAGCCGGCATATACCAATAGAACAAAAGATGGAAGAGCCGCAAATAGAAGGATTGAAGTAAAAGTTTTAGATAAAAAAGTTGAATCTTCTGATAAATTAGTTGATGAAGAACCAGTAGAAAAAGTAGACCCTTATGAAAATAAGTTGAAAACAAGTTTGAAAGATTTGTTTGATAAGAAAATAGGAGAGTCTTTGCTGTTGAATTATGTCGTGTTTGAACCTAATATGTATACAATCAATGATACCAATGCAGTGCAGGTGGATTCTCTAGCGGAAATATTAAAGTACAATAAAACAATTAAGATCGAAGTTACAGGGTATACCGATAAGTCGGGGATCCCAGAAAAAAATATTACACTTTCTATCAATAGGGCTAAGGCTGTGTACGAACGTTTAGTAGAAAAAGGCATTGATCCAGAGCGTTTGTTTTATTCTGGTTGTGGTGATGAAAATCCAGTGGCTCCCAATACTTATCGTTGGGGAAGAGACCTGAATCGAAGAATTGAAATTGTGCTGCTAGAAAAGTAGTGCGAAAAAATGTTAAAAAAGAAACAGAGGAAACAAGGTGTACGTAAGGTCACTAAACCATTAAAATGTTATGTTATGAAAGTTTTTATTCAAGTCTTGTTTCTTTTCTTAGTTCTTACCGCATGTCAATCAGCTAAAGAGGAGTCAAGTTATCATCCATTTTCGATTACAATTAAAGAGCATAATGTGAAGTTAGCTGTGAATGCAAAAGGAGAGCTGTTTCAGAACGGGAATAAAATAGGAGCTTTCTCGGAGAATAAAGTGCTAGGAGTTGATGCTAAGGTGGTTCTTACTTTAGATGATTCAAATACCATTTTAGATCATAAAAAAACAAAGTTGGGGCAGTTGGAAGATGATGGTGCTTTGGATTTCGAAGATGATTTTTTAGGGGAGGTAAAGTGGACAGCAAAAGGAGAGTTAATTAGTAATGGAGGTGATAATATTGGAATACAAATCGAACCGAATGATCCAAAACTGTATCAGCAAGCATCTCTATTGTTGTTTTATGGAGAATATATAAGAGAATAAAGTCAATAATTCTACGTTATCTTTATAGTTTAGATTTCATGAACCTATATTCAAAAAAACAACGTTGGAAATTAGTTTTAGTTGCTTTCGCCGTATTAATTGTGGGAGTAACGCTTTGGTATTCAAGTGCTATTGCGAGAAAAGTTCAGCAAGAAGAACGGCAAAAAGTAAAGTTGTGGAGTGAAGCTATTCGAAAAAAAGCAGATTTGGTACGAGTAACTAATGAGGCGTTTCAAGAGTTGGCGGAGCAAGAACGTAAAAAGGTTGAACTATGGCTTAAGGCAACGGAAGAAATGCAAAAAGAGCTGTCTGATTATAGTTTTGCGCTGTCAATCATTCAAAATAATAAAAGCATTCCTTTGATTCTAACGGATAATGAGAATGTTCCAATAACAACGGCGAATTTGAGTACACAAAGTGATGATTCGTTATTGCTATTAATTCAACAATGGGAACAAGAAAATCAGCCAATTGAAATTACTTTTGCAGGCAACAATTCTCAAAAAATATATTATACCAATTCCCAAAAGTATTTTGAATTACAAAAACGAAGAAATGAGTTGATTACAGCTTTTAACAAAGACTTGGTAGAAAATACAGCGCTAGTTCCTGTTGTTTTTGTAGCTGATTCAACAAATGAATTAATAGCTGCTAATCTATCCAATGAAGAAATCCAATCTTACGGAGGGATAGAACGTTTAAAACTAAAAATGGCAGCAGAAAATAAACCAATTGAAGTTGCACTAACAGATGATAATATAGGTAGGGTTTACTTTTTAGAGTCATTAACATTGAAGCAGTTGCGTTTTTTTCCTGTAGCAATGTTGGTAGCAATAGGAATTTTTTTAGTTGTAGCTTATTTTTTATTTAGTACTTTCCGTAGAGCAGAACAAAATCAAGTATGGGTGGGAATGGCAAAAGAAACGGCACATCAATTAGGTACTCCACTTTCTTCTCTTATGGCGTGGATTGAGTTGTTAAGAGTCCAAGGAGTAGATGAGTCTTCTTTACAAGAAATGGATAAAGATATTCATCGTTTAAATACCGTTACAGACCGCTTTTCTAAAATTGGCTCTGAAACAAAATTAGAAGAGGCAAACTTTTATAGTGTATTGGAAAAAAGTGTTGCTTATTTACAAACACGGGTCTCCAAAAAGGTGAGCTTTAGCTTAGTTTGCGAAAATAAAGAGCTAAATACAAGGTTAAACATCCCTTTGTTTGAATGGGTAATAGAGAATTTAACCAAAAATGCTGTTGATGCAATGGAGGGGGTTGGTAGTATACATTATCTCGTAAAAGAAGATGAAGGCCAAATAGTGTTAGATGTAGCTGATACAGGAAAAGGAATTCCTGCTACAAAGTTGAAAACAGTCTTTGAACCAGGGTTTACAACTAAAAAAAGAGGGTGGGGATTAGGCTTATCTTTAGCAAAAAGAATTGTGGAAGAGCATCACAAAGGGAAAATAAATGTGCTTAAGTCAACAGATAAAGGAACTACTTTTAGAATAGAATTAAAGAAGAGTTGAGTTACAATGAAAAGAAGTATATTTTTTGTTTTATTGATTTTGTTTGGTTTAAAAATAAGTGCTCAATCTTTGGTGGATTCAGCATCGTTTTATCGTTGTTTTAATCAATTTGATTTTAATGATAATAGCATTGTTATGATTGGAGAGTTTCATTTTGATAAAGGAGCCCTGGACATGGAATTAACTGTGCTTAAAGAATTGATAAATAAAGATTTTTTTACTGTTTTTATTGAGGGTGGTAATGCAGAAGCAGAAGTTTATAATCTCTTTTTTAGAACAGGCAACGATTCGTTATTAAAAGAAGTGAGAAAGGATCATCAACAATTAAATTTTATCTATGAGATGAAACGATTGGATACGACTAACGCTATCGTTTTTAAAGGATTCGATTTTGAAAGACCTAAAGTAGTAGCAAATCTTTTTTCTGTTTGGTTTCATAATAAAAAAATACCTGGCTATGATATTCATAAAGACATCAAAAGACTCAGAATGTTAAAAGGAAAAGGAATTAAAGCGATAAAGAAACAAAGGGCAGAAATGGATGTGATATTAGAACGTGTTAAAAGCTCCTATTCAACACATAAAGAGGAATATGATTCAATATTAGGTGTTAATGTTGATGCTTTTATTAAAATAATCAATAATCCAATACAGCCTGACTTAAAGACTAGAGATCAAAGTTTTGCAAAGTTGATGTTGGATGTAGAGAAAGAGGAGGGGCTTAATAAATCTATTTTTATAATGGGTAGAGATCATATGACTAAGAAAAACTCTTTTGTGCCTTTGTTGTTAAAGGAGCTTCCAAAAAAATATAAAGTATCGTGTATAGCCTTAATTACAGATCATGCATTTGATGATTTGCATCATGTTATGATGGATAGAGATGAAAAAAGAAGTATTGGCTTATTTCAAGTACCAGAACAAAAAATTATTGATTCTGAATTTGAAAATTTAAAAGTAATGATAGGGAGATTTTATAATTATAGGTAGCGTTAATTAATCATTCCATCAATAGTCAACTCAATATCTTTATCGATTAATAAATTGTTTAGTTGTTTAAATTCTTTTTTGTCGGTAAAAGCTTCAATTTTTTGGTCTTGTATTAATAAAATTTGGTCGCTAATTTCATAGAGAGAAGAAAGTATATGAGAAGAAATAATAACTAGTTTATTGTTCTCTTTGAGCTTAAGGATGATCTTGTCTAACAGTAAGCAACTTTCAATGTCTAACCCATTATAAGGTTCATCAAAAATAAAAATGTTATTGTTTTGAATTAGTACTCCCAAAAGCGCTAACTTCTTCTTCATACCTGTAGAGTAGGAGTCCACAAAGCTTTGTAGGGGGAGCTGGAAAAGTTGGTTCCAGTGTTCAATTTTACCGTTGTTTGTAAGGTTTCTGGAGAAGAGAAAGTAGTTTAAATACTCCATCCCTGTGATTTTAGGATAGAAGTATAGTTCAGCTGGAACATAGCCTAGATCATTTATTTTTTGATAAGGCTTTTTATGGTATAGCAGTTGACCTTCAAAGTTGTTGTCTGTTTTGGTGATAGTATTGAAAAAAGTTGTTTTTCCAGCCCCGTTTTTGCCAATTACAGCAATGATTTTCCCTTGTTCAAATGTTAGAGTTACATTTTTAAATAGGGTGTTGTCTCCAAAGCGTTTGGTTAAATTATTGATTGTTAGCATTTAAATAAGGGTTTAATGATTGGATAGCTTTACGATATAAGAATATCGATAGAATAATATTTAGCGGGAGAAGAAAAGGGATTAATGTAAAAATGATTTTTACAATGCTTATAATGATTTTTCCAGCCTCGTTCTGGTAATTAGCATATTTTCCTAATACTGTATTGAGGTTGTAAAATAAACCTTGCGTTGCGATTAGTAAAATTAGAGGCCAATGATGGTGTGCTATGATTATCATGGGAATAGTAGTAATAAGGGTAAGGTTCAGCAATGGAGTAAAGTAAAGCTTAGTCTTTTGAGCTAGGAATTGTTGAGGTGTGCAATCAAAAATACGAATCCAATCCGGTTTTTCTTCTATAGAAAGAAATGAAGAGGAGCTAAGTATAACTAAGCCCAATAAGAAGAGGTTGAGGTAGACTGTAGTTGATAGAAAAAATGAAGCGATATAAATTCCCCCTGCTAGTAAAGGAGCTATTCCGTAGAGCCTCGATCCGCTGTTCCATTCAATGTTGTGTTTTTTGAAAAGGCTAAGGGGCTTGGAGTTGTGATTGGAAGAAAGAGAAAGGAAAGAAACCCCTAGTATAACTAAAAATATACCTAAATGAATCCAGTTGTTACATCCGAGAGCTAAGATTAAAAAAGGAAAAGAAAGTAAGGAATACTCAGCGTAATAGATTGTTTGTACTTGACTTTTGGTAAGTGAATTTTTTAGGAAAGCGCCATCTTTACGTTTAGCATGTATCCATATTAGCATGGATATGTTTCCTAATAAAAGATGAACTGGTCTTTCGTGGAAAAAATCATTAAGGTAGATGAGCGCATAGGTAATGCCGCTTATTGTTATGGCAGGTATAACCCAAAATAATAAGCCGAGTTCAAAATTTCTGTAAAAAAGTTTGAGCCTCAATGAAAGGTGTTGTGTCAGAAATTGCCTCATTTCTTACAAAGCATTATTGTTTTTGTTGCAAGAAAGGAAACTAAAAAAGAATAATGTAAAATTTCCTTGTAATTTTTGTTAATAAACCAATGTTATCGAACGAATGTGTCTTTGTTTAGATTAAAATCAAAGCAGTATAGATGACGAGTTGTAATGCAAAAAGAATGATTCCATAGATAAAAGCTGATTTCCCAGACTGAAATAAACGTTTAAGGCTTAATCGAAGTCCAATCGCAAGCATAGCAGCAGTAAGGAATATTTTTCCTACAATTTTTAAATAGTAGATGATATCTTTAGGGAAGTCAATGAATAGCGTAAGTGCTGTGATTCCAATAAATAGCCATAGATATAGAGGGAGTTTAAAAGAGGTTTCTTTCCCTTTTTCTCGGTTTACAAAATAACTGTATAAAATAACCATAGGAGATAATAAGGCAACTCTTACCATTTTAACAGCAATGGCAGTTTCTCCAATGTGGTCATTCATGGCATAGCCGGCTCCAGCTACGTTCCCAACAGCATGAAGTGTCCCCCCGATTAGAAACCCTTTCTGACTATCGTCAATATCAATATAAGCTAAAACAGCAGGTAATATAAAAGTTCCTAGTGCTCCGATTAAGTTGACAACAGCAATGGCAATTCCGGCGTCTTCTTTGTCTTCTGAAATAACAGGAGATGCTGCTGCAATAGCAGAAGATCCGCATATTGCAGTACCAAAACCAGTAAGTAGTCCTGTAGAACCTTTACACTTTAATAGTTTGTGTAGCAGCATAGCTGTTGCTAATACCAATAGAACTCCAATGATGATTTTAATAAGAAAGGGAATGCCCATGGCTACTAAAGAAGATCCTGAAATTCCAAAGGCTAATAGTACTATAGATATTTCTAAGAGCTTAGACCCTGTATATTTTAAGTTGTTGCTAAGGGGTTGAGGGATTGCAATAGTGTTTCCCAAAACAATACCAATTAAAAGACCAAGCATTACACTGTTTAAAATAGGAATATAGTTTGCTAGAAAATAGATTCCTGTTGAAGCAATCAATGCTACAGCAATATTGAATAATTTATCTCTGTCCATTTGTTTACAAAGGTATTAACTGTTAGCAATTTAAACGTTACAAATGTTACAGCCCAAAATACGGTCAATGTTAATAGAATTACTTCTAAAAATTAATAGTTTGGGAAGTTGATAGAAGTTTGATAAGGGGTAACATCGTAATAAAGGTAAACAAAAATTATTCAGCTAAATATTGCTTAACAAATTTTATGGAAATAAAAGCTGCTTATAAGAAAAAGAGCTAGAGTTGACGACTAATAGATTCAAATACTAGAGGCCAATTATTTGCTCTATATTTTTTTCCTAGTCGTACGATGATTATTTTTTTGTCAGGGTTGATGTAGATAAATTGGCCTAAGATTCCTTCTGCATAATAATCATTTTTATCTGTAACTCGTATTTCGTGTTCATCGCCTAGGTTATTTTTAATTGTATATCTGAAATTGATTTTATCGGTAGGCTTTGCTTTTTCAACAAATTCAAATGTTCTATTGTGCCACCATTGGTAGGAATAGATGAGCTTATTTTTTAGGGTGTCGAATGTTGTTGATTGAGTGACCCATTGTTTAGAAATGACCTGTTCATTGTCCCAGTTTCCTTGGTTTAGATATAACCTTCCAAAACGAGCATAGTCGTAAGGGGTGAGTTGAAGGTGTGAAAAAGCTTTGATGGTTTGGTTTTTTTTACTATCAATAGACCAGGTTCCCTGGTTTTCCATTCCAATTCTTTTCCATATTTTCTCTTGAAGATAGTAATTTGCTTTTTCCTTAGTAGCTACTTCCAGTATTTGTGTGAGCAATAGCGTGTTGATGCTCTGATAGTTGAAATCTCCTCCAGGTGAAGAGGCTACTTTAAGTTGGGGTAATGCTTTTTTTAAGTTTTTGGTGTAATAGTATTTAGCAATGCTAGAAAAGGGAGTAAAGTATTGCTCAGAAAATTTTATTCCTGAGTGCATGTCTAGCAAATGTTCAATGGTAATTTTCTTGAATTTTTCGTCTTTTAAGAAGTCTAAATAGTTGGTGATAGGTTCTTTTACACTTTTAATTTTGCCTTCATCTATTGCTATTCCTATTAATGCAGAGACAAAAGATTTAGAAATAGAGAATGAAGAATGTAGGGTGTTTTTGGTGTAGTTGTCAAAGAATTTTTCATACAGAATACTGTCGTTTCTAATGATGATAAAGGCTTTTGTTCCTGATTTTTCTAGCCCTTTTTCAAAATGGTAATTTTTTTCTTTTATTTTAATGGTGGATGTTATTTTTTTAGGTGTTGCTTGACTAAAAAGAAAGGTAGAATCACCCTTCTGAATTGGTAGGCTAGGGAAGTGTTGATAGTCGTTGATGTCAGCAATGTTTAAAGTGAAAAAACGTCCAACATAGCAAGCATTCAAGCAGAGAATAACAATAGTGAAAAGAATTAGAGGTACAAGTGTTTTAGCTGGGGGCATCTCTTTTTTGTATTAAAATTTTCCTCCAACAACACAAGGGTGTTTAATGGCGTGAACATTACCGTCTAAATCGAAATACTCGAAATAAATAATATAAGCTCCTATTCTAGCTTTTTCCCTTTGGTTATTCAAACCATCCCAAGAAATAGCACCTTCTATACCCAATAATTCATTTTGCATAAGTTGTCTCACTGTTCGTCCTTGTGTATCAAAAATAGTGATGTTTCCTACAAAACCTGGGTTTTCCATCTTATAAGAAAGCGTTAGGACATCTTCAAATCCGTCATTGTCAGGAGAGAAGAGTTCAGGTTCAACCGTTAATGTACTAGGAGATGTTTCAGTCGTAGTATATTGAGAGTTTTGGAGTGTAGGGGTTCCAAAGCCTTCAGCTTCAGCAGCACTATGCCAGTTTGTTTCATCATTTGATGAACGATTAAAGTCTATTCGCTCTAGAGATACACCATCAGTTTCTTTCAATAAGGCAAATTGGAAACTATCATCATAATGAACACTGTCTACAACTTGGTTGTTGGGTAAAAAAAGTATAACGGTGCCTTCATCATCAGCGTATGAAGGGAAACTGCTCATGTCAATAAAACGATCAGGTTGAGCGTTCGGATAGTGCTCTATAATGTTGTCTGGAGCAGTTGTTAAAACAACATATTCTTGAGGTTTGAGTAAAAAGTGTGATTCAATAAGTTTTTTACTTGAGATAGTGTCTCCAGCGATCTTAGCTAATTGCCAATTGAATAAGTCAATGTTTTTTTCGGAGTTGTTATAAAGTTCGACAAAGTCTACTCCATCTGGGTGAGGGTTGTAAAGGATTTCATTAATGATAAGGTCTCCTTTAGCACCTGCGTGAGGTAGAATAATTTCGGCCTGCTCATTTGTAGTGGCGTTTCCAGAACAATCACTTAAACCATTAACGGTTATCGTATATACTGTCCCAGTGTCAAGGCTTGGATTCGTAATTAGTTCTACACAGCTAAAAAATTCATCAAAACTATAGGCGATAATGTTTATTCCGTTGTCGATAGAAAAATTACTAATAGAAACACCAGTAGTGTCCAATGTTTCAGAAAAACAAAGTGTGATTGTAGCATTGTTTTGCGTCGAAGCATTAATGATGCTAGGTGTTGTTGCATCAGGTGTTACATTGAAAACGGAATTTTGAGTTCCAGGTGTTCCTCCATTAGGGTTGTTAGATCCAATCCAATTAGAAGAGCTTGTACATGGAAGTGTTGGGTTGATTAATTCTAAGGTGTATCCTCCATCTTCTTTTAGAGAGCTGCCATACCATTCCTCAGAATAAGTAACGAAGTCAACAACGTTACCATTTTGATCCTTTAAGACAACATCGTCAGTACTGTTGTTGTATGATGGTAAGCTTGAAACAATAATTGAGTTGGGGAAAATAGAATACTCAAAAGAATAAGCATCATCAGCTATAATCACATATTCATTAGGTAGGAGAGTGTAATTCCCTAGCTGTTCATCTGAGGAAGCATCTCCAATAGTCCAATTCGATAAATTAAAAATGTGCGATGAAGCATTGTAGATTTCGATAAATTCGCCTGAAGGTAATCCATATTGGGGGCTAGGGTCAGCAAAAATCTCATTGATAACAAGGTCTTTGTAGCTAGCAGTTACAGCAACAAAATAAAGGAAGTCGTGTTGACTTGCATTCATGGTGTTGTTGGCCAAATCTTGAACGTTTTGAATAGTGATGGTGTTGGTTTGTCCATCAGTAAAGTTTGAACCAAAATTTAAGTGCACCAATGTTGGGTCGCTACCATCTAGGGTTGCTGAGCTGGGATTGCTGATTCCGTTGTTAACAGAGTAATTGCTAGTGTTTTGTGCAGTGGTAGGGTCTAGCGGTTCGTTAAAGCTGATGTCCAACTGATTGTTTGAGATTATTGCTACATTGGAAACAACAGGAGGAATGTTGTCAACAATAGTAGAGCCAGTAATTGAAAAATTATCATAAATAAAATTATCGAAGTTAGATGAGGTATATTTACTCCATACGCCGAAAAATTGACTAGCGGTAATGTCGGTATTTGTTGTTGAGCCCTCAGCAATATAGGAAGTGCCTCCCGTAGCGTCAGATTCAAAAGTCCAATTTCCATTATTGGTTCTTGTAACTCTTATGCTTGCAACAGGAGAAGTTCCAAATGTGTTCCCGGTACCTGTATGGAGTAAGGTGCTTGTTGTTCCTACTTGTTTGTAGAATTTGATAGCGTCAGAACTTCCATTTTCTCCAATTCTTATATAGTAGCCATTTAATGAGGAACGTAAGTTAGCATTATCAGAAGCAAGGTAAATTCTACAGTTGTTACTGTTGGATGGGTTGAATCCCATTTCAAGATAGAACTCCCATACAATGGTAGCATTAAAGTCTAAATTCCCAGTGTTGGTGCTTAAGTATGCAGTGTCGCTTACTGATGGTCCATTACTTTGTAGTTGATTGCTAGCGTTCACCTCATATTTGTTGAGGTCACCATTCCACGCAGGAGAATTAGTGTAATCACCATCACTAAAATCGTCGGAAAGTTGCGAGAAAAAGGAGTAGGGAATCAAAAAACTAAGTAAAAGTACTAAACGGTATGTTGGTTTCATTTTGATGTCAGTGTTATGGCTATAAATATACAGTAACAAATTTTAAAATCCGAATGCAAATAAAATTAAACCCTGTTCAATGAGTACAAAACTTAAAATCTTGAGTCTAACAGTCTTGAATCTGATGGTCATGAATCTGGTAGTCTCCAATTTAATCTATTGTTTTATCAAATCAGTCAGTTTGAGTTTCGACAAAGGAGAAGTATCGAGAACCAGACGGGGTGCTTGTCTTGAAAGAAGAATGAAGTGAAAAGAATAAAGAGTAAAGAGTAAAGAAAAAAGAGAAAAGAGAAAAGAGAAGAGAGTAAAGACAACATGGTGTATTGTTTTTATCAAAGGTCTTATTGGTCAATAGTAAATTTATAACCTACTCCTCTTATGTTTATGATTTTGATGTTGGTGTCATGCTGAAGCTTTTTTCGTAGTTTTGAAACGTAAACATCGAGTGTTCTACCAATGTAATTTCCATTGTCTCCCCAAATAATGTTGAGTATTTCTTCTCGTTCAAGTACTTGATCGATGTTGGTATGGAAATAGGTCAATAAGTTGGTTTCTTTGTTGGATAATTCCATCGTTTCTCCTTGGTAGATTAGGGTCATTTTTTGTGGTGAAAGTTGATATTCTCCAATTGAGATAAGGTTGGAGGTGCTGTTCTGTTTTTTAAAATAGAAAAAACCTCCAGTTAAAGCTATTAATAGAAAAAGTCCTAAATAGATAGCGGTGTTTTTTTGTGGAGGAGGAGTTGGGTTGGGAATTTCAGTAAAAAAGAAGGTGTAGCAACCAAGTGGAAGTGCTCTGTGTTTACAAGGGGCCAGTTCTTGGTTAGGTGTTGTTTGGAAGCTATGGATGACTAGCGGTGAATTGCATTCTTTCACTTCAACAATGTAGTGCTCTGTAGGTGCGGTTTTTTCTAGAACTTTAAATGTTGAGAATAAAAGGAGATCAGGTTCAAAAGAAAACTCCTTTTCGAATGTTATAACATACTTCCCATTGATGTTGTTAATGGGTAAAATGCGAGAAGTGCTATCTTTTATTTGTAATAAAAACTCATCGGCAATGGCTCTAAGAACAACTTTGGTGTGTTGTTCTTTTTGGGTCGCGGAACTTGTTAGTGTTGCAAGAGTGATTATAAACAGTAATATTATTCTTCTCATTGGGTAAAGTATAGACAAACAAAACTAGTAGAATTAAGTTGGACTTTCCTTGTTTTTGCTGCTTAATCATGGTTTTTTACATTATTTTACACTTTTTAAACTAGCTTTAAACGATGGGGGAATACTTTTAGGGACTAACACAAAAAAATAGAATTATGAAAAAAAGTAAAAGTTTTAAATTGTTATTCCTGTTAACTATTGTTTTTTATTCTTCTTGTGCACAACAAGAGCAATCATTGGAAGAAAAAATAAATCAGGTAGTCCCTCAAGTTAATAAGAAGTTGGAGCCTCATAGGTATGGAGGGTGGTATTGTCCGGATAACTTGAATCAATTTCCAGCTGTGGATATTGAAAGTTGGAGAGGAGTGCCAGTTGTAAATGGAAGGTTTGCGAATGAGGAAGAGTTTGAAAAGGGAGCTTCGTTAATTGATGTTGATTTAGAGAAATATCCTGAGGCTAAAGTTTTGCCAATTCAACTGCCTCAACTGGCGAAGTTTTATAATCGTTATTCGAAAAGAGAAGATTTAGTAATTGTGATTCAGGCGTTTTCAGTTCAGGAAGACTCAATAGTTGGGTTTCGTTATTTAAATGGAGGAAACGGTAGTGCTAGACTTAGCGATGTTAAAATTCTTTCAGAAGTAGAGTTGTTAGCAATACCGTCGTCTAAGTTTATAGCTGTTGATGTTCAAATAGATGAGGGGCAGCAAAGAGTTTGGGAAGTCTTAACACAAGATCAATATGCCAAAGAACTATTTGCGGTTTTAGGAGTGAAAAATAACCAAAAAGAATTAGGGGTTAATTTTAAATATGAAAGTGCGGGCAAGGTAGCTAGTGCTTATGGTGATAAATTGTTTGGAAATTATTATATCCAAAATGATTTTGAAAAGATGAATTATACAGAAAAGTTTTTTCTCTTGGAAGATGAAACAAAGCAATCAACGGTGTTAAAAATAGTTTGTGGTCCTTTTATTGAAGGGGCGAGTCTTCAAAAAGATAAAATAGAAAAATGGAGTAAAAAAGTAAAAGAGTTAAGTGAGTTGAAGTAACAAAAGAACACTCTCTATTCAAAAAAAATAGGGAGTGCTTTGGTTGTAAGTGGTGAGCTTTCTTACCAATTAATTTAACAACATTAGTCATAATGAGCTATAGGTCATATACCTCTATAGTACCTATGTCTACAACCTCTTTCTTTTCGTTTATCGTCACTTTTTGTGTTACTGTCATGTTGTTTGCTGAAGTAATGTTTGTATCAGATGAATAAACATAAATCGTGTACTCTCCTGGTAGTAGATAGTTGAATTCGAAAGTGCCGTCATAGTGTGTTTTAAAGTTGTCGGAATAGATGTTGTCATCGCCATATACAATGTATACGTCATGATCTCCTTTGTAATATTCGTCTTTTAGGACACTAAAGTCGTTGTTATAGTTGTATTCATAAACCTTTCCTGTAATTGTGGCTTTGCCTCCTATTCCAGGTCCTTTTTTGCAGGAATATGAGGTTGCGGCAATAATACCGCCAATAAAGATGTATTTTAAATGTTTCATAGGTATAGTGTTAGAAATCAAGGTAATATTCTAAAGATAAAATGTTTTGAGTTTTGGGATTGGTGACTTGAATTTCTTGTTGGTAAATATAAGAGATGCTTATCGTTTGTTTTTTATTTATTTTATAATCTGCTCCTGCTAGTCCCCTTATTTTGTTGAAAAATGGTGTTGTCGAATAATTTTGTTTTATAAAGAGTTCAGTTCCACCAACAAAATAAAGTTTTTTGTTTTGTTTGTATCTCAATGATAACCTGTTACGGAAATTATTGTTAGGTAGGTGTCCAAGGTCACTTGTAAATGGATTTGAATACCTTTTTTGGAATCTAAACCTGTAGTTGAACTTTAGTTTTTTTATAATCGAGTATTTTGTAGATAAATCAATGTTAAATCGATGACCGGTTTCAAAATAATCGAAGTTTTCTTTGTCAAGTCCATATCTATATCCTCCTGATAGTTTTAAATGTTTATTGATTTTATATTTTAAAGCTAAATCTAGATATCTTGTTTTGTCATTTATAGTACTTTCTCTAAACCCTAATTCTGTTTTTAAAGTTGTGTTCTTTGAAAGCTTTTTCTTTGCAATAACTGAAAACCAACCACTACTTCCTATTTCTTGACCGAAGTTAGAAAGAGACAGAAAACAAAGTGTAAATATAGTTATGATTTTAACGTTCATTAATTTATCTTTTGATGTACCCTTTTTTTATATATACAATTAAAGTGTGATAAAGGTAGTTTTTTATTTATTGAACAATAAACCTGCTGTGATAGTTACCACATTTTGCAATATAGACTCCTTTACTTAGATGTTCTACCTCTATTTGTGTTTTGTTATTTGGAGTTATTTCTAGAATAACTTTTCCAACACTTGAATAGATTATTAAGTTGTCATTAGGAATTTGGTTTTTGAACTCAAGGGTTAAAATACTGCTTGTAGGATTAGGGTATAATTTGAATGTTGCTTCTGTGTTTGAAGATTCGCTTATACTAGTTGTTTCATCATTCGAAAAGTTAAAAGTAGCTTCTTGAATCATAAAAGGTCCTACGCCGTTAGGAACTCTTGCATATCCCATGTCTTCTGTTTGAGTCGAAAATGTAACCTGATCCACAACACTTAATGATGGTGTGGATAGTACAGCAGCTTCCCCTCCAGCAGAAAGTTTGAAGTTGGTATGTAAAGTTCCGTCAGTAAGATCGTTATCGCACCAAATGATTAAATACCCATTTGCAGCGATAGCTGTTCCTGCGGGAATTTGCCAGTTACTTAAGTTGCTTGTATCGTCAGATAAATAAAAACCTCCAAGGTCAACGCTGTGATTGTTGGTGTTGTAAAGTTCAATCCAATCTTCAAATTCCCCTTGCTCGTCAAATGCGGAATTGGAATTTGAGGCCATAAGCTCATTAATCACGACTCCGTTTGGAGAAGAGGTGTTTTGAGAGGAGACTTGATACACGAAGATGTCGTGTTCAGCTCCTTTGGGAAGGTATGAGGCAGATAGCGCAGTATTATTGGCTATTGCTTCGATATAATATCTTACCATTTCCCCCGATGAATATCCAGGTATTTCTGCGCCATATACACCATCATTTGCTCCATCATCGTTGTGTAGCCCATCATCATACATTTGAACTTTAGTGAAATTACCAACAATTCCTGAAGCATGATAAAGGTATACACTGTTGATTCCATTAGTGGATGAAACAGTAGCTTTAATGTTTGTAACTTCATTGGCTAAAGGTTCCGTATATAGTTCCATATTGTTGTTGTAGAATGGTGCTGAGCTTATCGTAGGAGCGACTTCAGCGACTTCAGAGTTTGATAACAAATAGTTTCGTCGACTGGTTACAAAATTAATTAAGTCAGGCAGTTCATTAACGTAAGCATTGGTCGTATATAGTTTTTTGGTGTCGTTAGCCACACCATCAGAGATAAGTGAGTCGTATTTGTTAACGAGCTCTGTTATTTTGGTTGCGGTAAATGATTCCTCCAGTATTGTTCTATAGTGTGCAAGATATCTCTGTCTCCATTCAGGAATGTTTAAGAGTTTATTTAATAATGGATAGTTTTGGTTGGTCACATTTTTAAAAGGAGACCAGTTGTTACTAGTAGCCTCTGAAATTTGAAAAGTACTGTTGCCATCATATTCTAAAGGGGTAAGTCTGTCGGTTTCTGGTTCGTAATATGCCATATAGTCCATCTTCCCTTTCATCGTGTAGCTGTCGTCGTCTGTAAAGATATTTTCAGTAGCTAAAAACCATAGAGCCTTATCAATGTCTAGTTTTGCTGCTGTGGAGAGGGTGTTGTTGTTAGTGGCATTGTCTAATGTTTCGCAAGCGTCAACAAGTTTTTGCCAAGAGTTTGAAATATCACTAGATTTTAAAGAGTAGTAATCTTGGTATGTTGTAGTGTCAGAACCCAGATCGTTTAGTGCCGCCGTTCCATCTCCCCAGTTGGGCCCTCCGCCGCCACCTGGTCCGCCTCCACCAGGCCCACCACCACCTGGTCCACCTCCTGTAGTACCATTCTCATCTGTAGTTGCTCTAAATCTTGCCCCATCATTGCTTAAAAACCATTCTTTTAGGAATGTTTTGTCTACAGATTGAATGTTAGGGTAGATTCCCCAGCTAACATTGTTGATGTATAGGTGTACAAAGTTGGCTTTAGCTATAGGGATGTGTATATTGGCCATGTTTCCATAGAGAACTTCTCTCATAAACGATGGGTCTTCATGGCCATTGTTGAATTTTAAGTTTTTATATCCTAAAAGTTCTTGGTCATCCTTTAAGAAATCCATTTCTATTTTAAATGATTTTTTTTGAGAACTACCTGTTTGTTGGTAAGAAGTGTTTCCTCTAAACCTAGCTCCAATACTATCGTATGTTACACCATCATATGTTAGTGAGGCTTCTAGTAACGTTTCTGAATCATAATTATTGGTTAGTTGTGTCCAATAGTTTGCTTGAGAAAAGTTTAAATAAACATTTTTTACAGAATCTATTTTGTAAAGCCCATTAGGAGCAGTCCCTCCTGTGTGTAGGATTTTTCCATTAGAAGAGTAAAACATTTCACTGGGAAGCTGTTGAGCTTGGATGAATGAAAGAGCTGGAATAACTACAAGTAGTTTAATTGGGTTCATATTCTTTTGTTTAGAAAAAGATCATCCTTTTGCCTTTAGGGGCTTTAGAATTTCTTTCAATTAATTTAACCATTTCTTAAAGTAGACGAGGCTGTAAAGGAAATCCTTCGTTTTTTTAGTAAAAAAAATCTAAAACAAAAAATGAGGTTATGAATAGGGGTAAAGCTTTGTTTTTTTTTGGGGTAGATATAAGGAATAAAAAAACCTCATCTTATTAGAATTAAGATGAGGTTTAGTACCGAAGGTCGGGATCGAACCGACACTCCTTTCGGAACACGAGTTTGAGTCGTGCGCGTCTACCAGTTCCGCCACTTCGGCTAAAAGGTTTCGCAAAGTTAGTATTAGTTTTTATTTCAGCAAATATTAATGTTAAATAATTTTTTATATCTAATAAAAGGCGTAATTTTGCAGTCCCAAAAACTATTTTAAAATGGCTAATAAGGTTAAAATATTTTCATGTTCAGCTTCAAAACCAGTAGCTGAAAAGATTGCAGCATCTTACGGACAAGAATTGGGAGATGTTGAGTTGCAAAAATTTAGTGATGGGGAGTTTACAACTGTTTTTAATGAGACAGTGAGAGGGTGTGATGTATTCTTAATTCAATCTACAATTCCACCAACAGACAATATCTTTGAGTTGTTGTTGATGATTGATGCTGCTAAAAGGGCATCAGCTCGTAAGATTATAGCAGTAATACCTTATTTTGGTTGGGCAAGACAAGATCGTAAAGATCAACCAAGGGTTGCTATAGGAGCAAAGATGGTCGCTAATTTATTAGAGGCTGCTGGAGTTGATCGAATTATGACAATGGACTTACACGCAGATCAGATTCAAGGGTTTTTTGAAGTTCCTGTGGATCACTTATTCGCTTCAAGCCTATTTGCGCCTTATTTGAAGAATTTAAATAATCCAGATATCGTAATCGCTGCACCAGATGCTGGGGGGTCTAAAAGAGCAAGTGCATATGCCAAGTTCTTACATGCTGATTTAGCATTGTGTTACAAACAACGTAAAAAGGCCAATGAAATTGCGAGTATGACTGTTATTGGAGATGTTAAAGGGAAAGATGTTGTAATTATCGATGATATGGTAGATACAGCAGGGACTTTAACTAAGTCTGCGCAGTTGTTTATGGAGCATGGAGCAAAGAGCGTAAGAGCAATTTGTACGCATGCGGTATTGTCTGGACCTGCGTATGAAAGAATTAATGACTCTGTTTTAGAAGAACTAATCATAACAGATACCATTCCTCAAAAACAGGAGAGTTCAAAAATTAAAGTGTTGTCAATAGCAGATATGTTTGCAGACGTTATGAAGAAGGCAATACATTTTGAATCAATTAGTGAACATTTTGTGTTTGCAAACCAATAAGTAAATTAAATAACAAATAAATAAAGTAAAATGAAAAAAGTATCGTTGAGCGGTTCTGTAAGAAAGAACGTAGGGAAGAAAGATGCAAAATTAATGAGAAGAGAAGGGCTAGTTCCTAGTGTTGTTTATGGAAATAAAGAACAAGTACATTTCTCAGTAAAAGAAAATGACATCAACAAAATCGTTTTTACACCTAATGTGTATATGATTGATTTAGATGTTGACGGAAGAAAAGCACAAGCTATTCTTAAAGATGTTCAAATACATCCTGTTACAGATAAAGTGTTGCATGCAGACTTCCAAGAAGTAATAGAAGGTAAAAAAGTAAAAGTAGATATTCCTGTTAATATTAGTGGTTTAGCTGTTGGTGTTAAGAATGGTGGTAAATTAGTTCAAAACTTTAGAAGATTAACTGCTGAAGCTTTAGCAGATAACTTGCCAGATACTATTGATATTGATGTGACTAAAGTTAAGATTGGTGGGAAAGTAAGAGTTGGAGAAGTAGATATCGAAGGAGTATCTTTCTTAAACCCAGAATCAGCAGTAGTAGTAGCTGTACAAATGGCGCGTGGTGCTAAGAAACCAGGTGAAGAGGAAGAAGAGGAAGCAGAAGCTTAATCAACAGCTCAAATTTAATCGTATGAAATATTTAATAGTAGGATTAGGTAATCCTGGAGTTGAATATAAAAATACCCGACATAATATCGGATTTAAAACATTGGACACTTTAGCTAAAGTGTCCAATGTTGCTTTTAATACAGCAAAGTTAGCAGAGCGTGCTGTCGTAAAACACAAAGGAAGAACATTGGTGTTGATAAAGCCGTCTACTTACATGAACCTTAGTGGTAAAGCGGTTAACTATTGGATGAAAAAAGAAAATGTGTCCATAGAAAACACGTTGGTTATCACCGATGATTTAGCATTGCCTTTTGGGAAGTTAAGGTTGAAGCCTAAAGGAAGTCCAGGTGGGCACAATGGGTTGAAAGATATTCAAGCTGTTTTAGGAACAAATGTTTATGCTAGACTACGTTTTGGGATAGGAGATGAGTTCTCAAAAGGAAAACAAGTCGATTTTGTACTTGGAGAATGGACCAATATAGAAGAGGAAGAACTTGTAGCAAAGATAGACTTGGCTATAGAGATCATTAAAGCTTTTGCAACAATTGGTGTGCAAAGAACTATGAACGATTTCAATTCTAAATAAACCATTAAATCAGTTTTTTGAGGTTTAAGTAAAAAGTGTTAAATTAGTGTAATATTCACCTTAATTAACAACTATGAAAATACTTTCTACTTTAGTTAGTGTATTAGTTTTAGGAGGAGGTTTTTTAGCACAAAATCAATCTACTGAAATTAATCAAAAAATAATTTCAAACCCTATTTATTTCTCGCATCAAGAAGTAGCTCATGAGGCCATAACAAATCGAACAACTCAAAGTCAATGGGTCGATTATACCGCAGCTTATATGGGGAATTATGGCTCTACACCTAACGGTGTGATTGGTAATTTTTTATTCCCAGATACAACAATCTTGGTAGATTATGGGACTGGAGGTTATGCTGGGCCTTGGATTCATTCAGTAGCACAAACTTTTGATATGAACGCCGCAGCCTATTTGAATACAGGAATAGGGATTAATGGTCTGAATGATATTACGATAGATTCCATCGAAGTGGTAGGGTCTTATTTAAGACCAGATAACAGTGTGGTAGATACATTGGTCGTAAGTGTCGTAAATGTAGGAACAAACTTAAATTCTGAATCTTATTTTCAAGGTCAAAATATTAATGTCAATTTAAATGCTGATTCTGTTTTTATTCGAAATTTAGATTGGGATCAGCCATCTCAAAAAGTCATCGGGCCATTGTCAGTATATAAAATACCTTTAGATCAAACTTTTTTTGCTTCAAATGGAGGGCAAGGACTTCATAGAGCAAGGGTTGCTGCAGGAGATTTAATCTCAAGCAATGCCAATGGAATATTTGCTATAACGATTGATTTTATACCTGGGTATACCTGGAATGCCAATTTAGATACGTTAGGAGTGAATAAAAATGGATGGATTTTTGGTTCTTATGAATTAAATGGTAGTGGAACTTATCCAAACTATAGTAGGACAGATTATAATGTCGGAAGTATTGTAAATGATAATGTTAGGTATGATAATGCAGGAGGTTGGAATGGCTCTTATATTCCTAGTTATGCTTTCATGGGAGCTTCTCCAAATTATTTGTACGAATCAATGGCTATTGCAGTTAAACTAACGCAACATACACCTGTTGTTTTACAAGATTGTGCACAACCATTTTTCTCTGAGTATATAGAGGGGTCAGGAAATAATAAAGCACTTGAAATCTTTAACCCAACTAACTCTTCAATTGATTTGTCCAATTATCAAATTAGAAAGTATGCAAATGGATCAACAACACCTACTACAGTGACCTTGTCGGGAACAGTAGCTTCTAATGATGTTTTTGTAATTGCTAATCAAAGTGCAATGGCATCAATATTGGCACAAACTGATTTGCAAAATAGTACGATTGCAAACTTTAACGGAGATGATGCCATAGAGTTGTATGATGTCGTTAATGCAAGGGTGATTGATGTTATCGGGCAAGTTGGAGTAGATCCAGGTTCAAGTTGGACTGTTGGGAGTGGTTCAACGGCAAATAATACATTGGTGAGGATGAATACCATAAGAAAAGGAACTGACGTTTGGGTTGGTTTTGTTGATCAGCAATGGAATGTGTTAGCGAATGATGATGTAAGTGATTTAGGAGGGCATGCTAACAATAGCTGCTTTGCTCCTCAAACACCTCTAACAGCTATACCAACAGTGAGTAATGATACTATTTGTGCAGGAGAAACTGTTCAGTTTTCAAATGCTTCAACAGGAGGAACAACTCCTTATACTGTTGCTTGGAATTTTGGAAATGGTAATACATCTACAAATGCTTCAGACGCGTTTACTTTTAATACATTTGGTGTTTACCAGATTTCTTTAACGGTTACCGATGGAGTAGGAGCAACTGATGATTCTGTGTTTTATATTGTCGTGAACAATGTTCCAACCGCAGGAATGACAGTTCCATCTACAATTTGCACTGACCAAACAGTAGCTATTGCAGCTTCAAATTATAATGCTGCAAATACTTATGTTTACTCAGACGGGACTTCAACTTTATCACATGCAAATGGGGTGGTTAATTATATGACGAGTTCAACAGGTAGTGTAACAATTACCCAAACAGTAACAAGTGCTCAAGGATGTACTAGCGTAGCTACTGAAACGATTGTTGTTAATCCAAGCCCTACAGCAAGTTTTACACATTCAGGAAGTCCAACGGTTAGTTTTACTGATGGTTCGACCAATGCCGTTGCTTGGGCTTGGACTTTTGGAGATGGGAATACTTCAACAACTCAGAATCCATCACATACTTTCGGAGCAAATGGAACATATAATGTAGCGTTAGTGGTAACGGCGACCAACGGATGTACAGATACAACTAACACTAATGTAGCTGTTGGTGTTCCATCTTTTGTAGAAGAATTAGCAGAAGAATACATACGAATATATCCTAATCCATCCACAGGAGAGGTTATTAATATTGAGTCGGCAGTGCAAATAGTTTCTGTTAAAATTTATAATGTAATTGGACAAAATGTATTTAGTACAGCAACTAATCTTCAACAAATAGAAGTGTCTCGTTTCAATAAAGGAACTTATTTCATGAAAATTGAAACACTAGAAGGAACTGTAGTAAGAAAAATTAGTATTGAATAAGTTTTAGGCAAACTTTAAATAAAAAACAAACACCGCTTTAGAGTAACTTTAAAGCGGTGTTTTTATTGGCATAATTTCTGTTTTTAGATTAAATAGAAAGTGTTTGCAAGGTAGCATTCAATCTAGAATACTTATATTAGTCAAAAATAAATAAGATGAAAGTTTTGATATCAACTTTTTTAATGGTGTGTACGATCGTAGGTTTTGGGCAAATTACCCGAGGAGGGTCATCTCCAGCTACGCCAAAAGAGGCGCCAAGTTATCCTGATAACCCAAGAGAGAATTTTCAAACGCCAGCTCACGCTGTAGATTGTGATAGTGATCTAGAAATGGATCCAGGTAATAAGTTAATTTACCATAGAAAAACGAATAAACCTTATTCTGGAGTTTGTATTTCTTATCATAACAATAATAAACGAGAACGTGTTGCAAAGTTTGTGGATGGAAAAGAACAGGATACGTCTTATTCTTACTATCAAACAGGATCACCATGGACAGTTACACAGTGGGATCAAGGTATCGAAAATGGAACATGGAAGTTTTGGTATGAAAATGGAAATTTAGCTTGGGAAAATACTTATGAAATGGGAAGAAAGTCTGGAACATGGCGTTTCTTTTTTGATGATGGAAGTATAAAAAAAGTAATGAACTATAAAAATGATGTGCTCGATGGAGAATGCAAGTACTATGGAAAAGGAGGCAAAATTATGAGAGTAGTTAATTACAGTGGTGGAGAGTTTCATGGAGATTACCTTACTTATTTTGTTGGAGAAGATAGTGTGCTAAAGTCAAAAAAACAATATAAAAATGGAAAGGTAGATGGAGAATCGGTTTATTATTATAAAGATGGGCAAATTTCCTATACGAAGAAGTTTAGTGGAGGGCAGCCCATTGGGAAATGGGAGTATTTTCATCCGAATGGCCAATTGAGTCAAACAGGTAAGCACTCAGGAGGGAAAAAAGATGGGTTGTGGCAATACTTTTTGGATGAGGGACAAAAACAAGCAGAAGTATTATATGATAAAGGAAAAGAAGTGATCGTAGTAGAGTATGATCGATTTGGAGGAGCGAGAGATGAAGAGAAAGAAGCAGAGTTAAATCAACTGTTGTCAAAAAGAAAAGCAGCTGAAGCCGAAGAGGCAGGAAAGAAAAAGAAAGGAAAGAAGAAGAAAGATAAGAAGTGATAAAATGACGAATAAGTTATTCGAGAGTCAATTACCCATAATGGAGCAGTTTTATTCTGTTCAAGGAGAGGGGTTTTATAGTGGGCGTCCTGCATTCTTTATACGATTAGCAGGTTGTGATGTTGGTTGTGTTTGGTGTGATGTAAAAGAAAGTTGGGATGCAGGAGAGCATGAGTTAAAAAAGATAGAAACAATTGTTCAAGAAGTAGCAGCAACACATGCCGATTTTGTTGTAATCACCGGAGGTGAGCCTGCAATGTATGATTTAACAGGTTTAACGAAAGCACTTAAAGCTGTAGGGTGTTATTTAGCAATAGAAACATCGGGAGTGTATCCGCTTTCTGGAGAACTAGATTGGGTTTGTTTTTCCCCAAAAAAGTTTAAAGCACCACACGAGTCTATTTATGCTCAAGCCAATGAATTAAAAGTAATCGTTTTCAATAAACACGATTTAAAATGGGCAGAACAACATGCAGAAAAGTTAAACAAGAACTGTAAGCTTTACCTACAAACCGAGTGGAGTAAAAGTGAAGAAATGCTTCCCCTAATTATCGATTATATTAAAGAAAATCCTAAATGGACCCTTTCTTTACAAACCCATAAATATATCAACGTACCTTAGTTAGAATTATGAAAGAATTGTATTATATATTATTGTTAAGTGTATTTACTTTGGTTTCATCATGTAGTGTTGCACAACCAGGAAGATATTCAACATCAAGCAAGAAAGCGATCAAACTATACGAGGCAGGAAGAGCTTGTTTTAATCAAATGGATCCAACTACTGGAAAAAGATCTTTAGGTTGTGCTGAAGTGAACTTGAAAAAAGCACTCGATAAAGATCCAAAATTTGCTGAAGCATATAGTTTGTTGTCAAATGTGTATGTAGAAAAAGGAGACTATAAACAGGCTGTAGCTTATAAAGAGGCAATGTTGCAAAAATCAACTAGGTTTTCTCCATCAGAATATTTCTATTTAGCTAATTTGCTCATGGCACAAGGAGAATATCAAAAATGTATGGGGTATGCTAGAAAATATTTAGAGGTAAGAAATCCGAATCCAGTATTTGTAAAAGCATGTCAAAAATACATTAGGAATTCAGAGTTTGGGATTCAGGCAAAACGTAGTCCTGTTCCTTTTGAACCAAAAAATATGGGAGGGAATATTAATACTAAAAACCCGGAATATTTTCCTTCGTTGACTGCAGATGATAGTACTTTGTTGTTTACCAGAACAATAGATGATAGCCGAGTCCCTTATTTTCAAAAGCAAGAAGATATTTTTATTACGAATAAGAGTAGCGATGGAGTATGGAAAAATGCAGCTTCTGTAAGCCCTAGCATCAATACAGTAGCCAATGAGGGGGCGCCAACCTTATCTGCAGATGGGAAGTATATTATTATGGTGGGTTGTGCAACAGGTCCTGATGGAGAATATGGAAAAGGCAGACAAGGGTATGGAAGTTGCGATTTATTTGTAAGTGAACGTATTGGAGATCAATGGACAGAACCAGTTAATATGGGTAAACCAATTAATTCAGGGCATTGGGAAACTCAACCTTGCTTTTCTTCTGATGGAAAAACCTTATATTTTGTAAGAGGCTTGGTAAAACATAGAGAGCGAAGAGACCCTAAGAATCAAGATATTTATAAAACAGAAATATTGCCAAATGGCACATGGTCTAAACCAGAGAAGTTGGGAAGCAATGTTAATACGCCAGGAAGAGAAGAATCTGTTCAAATTCACCCTGATGGACAAACGCTTTATTTTTCCTCAGATGGACATACAGGAATGGGGGGGCAAGATTTGTATATGAGTAGAATGGATGCTGCTGGAAGATGGGGAAAAGCAATCAACCTAGGTTATCCAATTAATACCCATAAAGATGAAAACAGTTTGTTGGTTTCTTCAGGAGGGAATATTGCGCTTTTTGCTTCAGATAGAGAGGGTGGTTTTGGAAGTTTGGATTTGTATTCTTTTGAATTGCCTAAAAAATATCAACCTATTGAAACAACTTTTATGAAAGGGTTGGTTTATGATCAAGACACAAAGAAACCTTTGGCTGCTAAGTTTCAACTCATCGATTTAAAAACGAATAAGGTCTTTAAAGCAGCAATTGCCAATAGTGGAAGTGGAGACTTTATTGTTGCTTTGCCCAAAAACAAAGATTTTGCTTTGATAGCTGAACACGATGGTTACTTTTTCTATTCTAAAAATTATTCTGTAGATAAACTTAAAAGAAATGAAGATGGCTTCTTAGTGGATGTCCCTATGCGACCAATGAAATCGGGAGATGTTTTTGTGCTAGAAAATATATTCTTTGATGTGAATAAGTATGAGTTAAAACCTGCATCTATTGCTGAATTAGAAAAGTTAAAAACTATTCTAGCAGAAAATACTAATCTTAAAATTGAATTGGGAGGGCATACAGATAGTGATGGTGATGATCGTCAAAATAAGGTCTTATCAGAAAATAGAGCAAAAGCAGTTGTTAATTGGCTAGTTGAAAAAGGAATAGACGCTGGAAGATTAACTTTTAAAGGGTATGGGGAAGAGCAGCCGGTTGTTCCGAACGATTCTCCAGATAACAAAGCAAAAAATAGACGTACAGAAGTAAGAATATTATAGTTAAAAGCTGCCTTTCTGACAAGAATCATAAATCTTAAATGGATAAATGCTTATATTTACGGAAGCTAGATAAAAAACGCTAAAAGGTTTGGTTACAATATTACTCAACGGTGTCTTTTTTGGAGTCTTATTAAGTTTTTTAATAGGACCAGTCTTTTTTGTGTTACTCGAAACAAGTATCAAAAAGGGAGTGAAGCCAGCAATCTTTATAGATATAGGAGTGCTGTTGAGTGATATTTTATATTTAATTGCTGCTTATTTCTTTGCGCAAAAAATTTTAGAAAGCCTTAATGAAAACAGTTATATCAAGTATGTAGCTTCTGCAGTCTTTATTTTTATGGGGGTACTTTCTATCTTAAAAAAGCAATCTCCGCAAAAAGGAAGGAATATCGATGTAGAAGCTTTAGATACCCCTTCTGAAATGGATACCATTATCTTTAGAAAAAGGACTTATTTAACCTATATCTTAAAAGGAATTGGGTTAAATGCAATTAATCCTGGGGTTTTAGTTTATTGGATTGCAGCTTGTACAACAGCTACTGAAGAATTACATATACCTGAGCATTTATTGGTTTATTATTTTGTGGCTACATTAGGAACAATGTTTGGAATTGATGTGCTAAAAATATACTACGCAAGTAAACTGAAAAACAAGTTAACAGCAAAAGCATTACATCGAATAAGTGTGGTTGTAGGCTGTGTCCTGATAGGATTTGGTGTAGTGATTGCTTTTAAAGATATCAGTTAAGATGATTAGAAAGTATACTGAGAAAGACTTTGATAAAGTTGTTCAGTTATTACGGCTTAATACTCCTCAATTTTTTCATCCCTCCGAAGAAAAAGATTTTATTCACTATTTAACTCATTTAAAAGAAGATTACTTGGTGGTAGAGCAAGACAATGATGTAGTGGGTGCCGGAGGAATCAATTATTGCGTTGGAGATGACCAAGAAGTAAGGTTTTCTTGGGATGTAGTTCATCCAAATTACCAAGGAAAAGGAATAGGAAAGAGCTTAGTAGAGTATCGAATTGATTGGGTTAAAAATAATCGAAAAGAAAAAAAAGTTGTGGTGCGTACTTCGCAATTAGCCACTCTCTTTTATCAAAAGTTTGGATTTAAATTACAAACAATAACTCAAAATTTTTGGGCAGAGGGCCTAGATTTATACTTAATGCATTTAAAATTGTAGTGATGTTAGATTATATTATTGTAGGGCAAGGATTGGCAGGGTCTGTTTTAGCAATGGAACTAATGGAGAGAGGGAAGAGCGTAAAAGTGATAGATAATTCTCACCATTTATCTTCATCAAATATAGCAGGGGGCTTAGTACATCCTATGTCGTTTAAACGTACAATTTTAAGTTGGAATGCAGCTTTATTATCCGATTATTCCATAACATATTACCAAGAAAAAGAAAACGCGTTGAATTGTACATTCTTTGAACCTTTAACGTTTTTAAGGTTGTTTGGTTCTATTGAAGAACAAAATACTTGGTTTGCAAAGCAATCGATAGCGCCTTTTGATCAAGTATTGTTTGATTTTAAAGATGATTTATCGTCGTATAATGTTAAGAATAATAAAGGGCTGGGTCGGGTAAACTGGTCTTATCGTTTGCATGTAAGTGTCTTTTTAGAGGCAATAAAAAAAGAATTAAAAGCAAAAGAAGCAATCATAGAAGAACAATTCGATTACAATAGCTTAATGATAATGGATGAGGGGGTTGAGTATAAAGAAATTAAAGCTAATGGGGTTATTTTTTGTGAAGGGCATCAGTCTATTCATAACCCATATTTACAATATTTACCAGAGAATTTGACTAAGGGAGAAATTTTAAGAATTAAAGCCCAAAACTTGCCTCCTTATGCATTAAGTAAAAATTGTTTTGTATTGCCGTTAGGTAAATCAGAGTATATATTGGGGGCGACCTACGATTGGGGAAGCAAAGATTATTTAAAAACTATAGAAGCTAAAGAAGAGCTATTAGAAAAGTTTAGTAATATTAGTGATGAAAAAGTTGAAGTTTTGGAACAAAGAGTAGGAATTCGACCAACAACTATCGATCGAAAGCCTATTTTAGGAACACATCCAGCAATTCCTGTAATACATGTTTTTAATGGCTTAGGAAGTAAGGGAGTGCAATTAGCTCCATATTATGCTAAAAGGATGAGTGAATTTTTGCTTGACGATAGAACACTAGAAAAGGAAATCAATATCACTCGATTTACTAAAAAATATTATAAAGATTAAGTTTTTAGGTCGTTTTTATGCATAAAAAAAAGCTACTATTCTAGAACAGTAGCTTTTTTACTTTATTGTCATGTAATTATTTAACGAGTTGTTCGATGTTTTTTAGCCCCTTTTCAAAGTCAGGTCCCATCATTTGATCTAAATCCATGAATAACATCATTGGTCTTTGCCCAAATGGAATATCGCCAGTATCATACCAATTCACTAATGTTTTTCCATCTTGTTCTGTTAAAGTAAAACCTCCTGTAGAATGCATTTCCCAAGGCTCAGTAAAGCTTAGGTCGTAAGTTAGACTTTCATTTTCTTTAACGTTGGTAAATGTCATCCCTCCTTTTCCAGAAGTTTCAGGATTACCTGTCCAAGAGTTTGAGTGTCCAACGGTAGCAGGTGTACCTTCAATAGTATTAACCATTGTAGGATCTTTTTCTTTCCAAGGGCTCCAATTTTCCCATGCGTTGAAGTCAGCGATTTGACTCCATACTTTGTTGGGCGCAGCATCAATTAGTAATGCTCTTTCAACTTTGTAATTAGAAGGGCCAAATAACCCTAGTATAATGTAGATAACAACAAGTGTTAACAACACAATACCAATACCTTTTAAAATTTTCATAGCGTAATAAGTGTTTTAATAATGAGCAAATGTATAAAAAAATTAATAACCACATTTGGCTCTTACACGTGCTAAAGTTTGGTCGGCTACTTTCTTAGCTTTAGCAGCTCCCTCCTCCAATACTTTGTCTATTTCATGTTTGTTTTCCATGTAATAGTTGTAACGTTCTCTGGCTTCTTCAAAACGAGTTAAGATGGCGTTGAGTAGATCCTTTTTTGCATGTCCCCATCCATATCCACCTGCTTCTAATTGAGCTTTCATTGCTGCAGCTTCTTCTGGTGATGCAATTAATTGATATAATTGATAAACAGTAGAAGATTCAGCATCTTTAGGCTCTTCTAGAGGAGTGTCATCAGTAATGATATTTTTGTTGATGACTTTTTTTAACGCATTTTTTGGCAAGAAAATATTGATAAAGTTATTTCTTGATTTACTCATTTTCTCACCATCGGTTCCTAGTATAAGTTGCGTTTCTTCGTTGACTTTTGCTTGGGGTAAAATTAATGTTTCTCCCATTTTATGGTTAAATCTGCTGGCAACATCCCTCGCAAATTCTAAGTGTTGCATTTGATCTTTTCCAACAGGAACAATGTCGGCATCATATAGTAAAATATCAGCAGCCATCAACATTGGATAGGTAAATAGTCCTGCATTAACATCTTCTAAACGATCGGCTTTGTCTTTAAAAGAGTGTGCAAGAGCAAGCCTAGAATAAGGAAAAAAACAGTTTAAATACCAAGTTAACTCTGTTACTTCAGGAATGTTAGACTGTCTGTAGAATACAGTGTTCTCGGTGTTTAAACCAAGAGCAAGCCACGTAGCTGCAGTAGAATAAGTATTTTCTCTTAGTTGCTCGCCATCTTTAATCTGTGTGAGTGTATGGAGGTCAGCAATAAAAAGAAATGAATCGTTCTCTTTATTGTTAGCCATGTCAATTGCTGGTAAAATTGCCCCTAAAATATTTCCTAAGTGAGGGGTTCCTGTACTTTGTATTCCAGTAAGTATTCTTGCCATTTTGCTTGTTTTTGAATTGCAAAAATAATGGTATTCTGTTCACAAGAGAGATTTATAGGAGCAAATTAGAGAAAAAAATTAACTTTGCTTTCAGAATGAGAAAGCAGTTTGGTATATTTCGTTTTATTTATAAACTCTATTTTGGGGTGGTGTACCTTTCATTAGGAATAGTAATGTATCCGTTTATGTTACTATTTATTAGAGGAGAAAAAAGGGTGAGAAATGGGATTATTATTAAACGAATTTGGTCTAGAATAGTTTGTTGGTTAGTATTCGTTAGGCCCAAAGTGGTTTTTGAGGAAGAATTACCCCACGATCAACCTTATATTTTTTGTCCCAATCACACATCTTATCTAGATATCGTAATGCTCTATTTAATGTTGCCACATCATATTGCATTTTTAGGAAAAGCAGAGATTTTAAAGTGGCCCATTATTAGTTTGTTTTTTAAAAGAGGCGTTGATATTCCTGTATATAGAGATGGAAATAAAAAAGCGTTAGATTGCCTTGTTCCTGCAGCCAATGAATTAAAAAATAAACGTTCGATAGTCATCTTTCCCGAGGGGAAAATCCCAGAGAACACACCTAAAATGACAGCATTTAAACGTGGTGCTTTTGCATTAGCTGTACAAAATAATGTACCAATAGTTCCTATTACCTTTTACAATAACTGGAGGTTGTTTAGCGATCATACCGATTTGTTTGGTCCTGCTCAGCCAGGGGTGTCAAAAGCTAAGGTTCATCAACCATTATACCCAAAAGATTTTAAAGATTTATTATCTTTGCGTAACGAAACATTTCGAGTAATCGATACGGAACTGAAGAATTATGGAAATAAATAATGAAACTGTAGCTAAAATCGCTAGTTTGTCTAAGCTTTCTTTCTCAGGAGAAGAGCAAGAAGCCATCAAAAATGACATGAATAAAATGTTAGAATTTGTTGGGAAATTAAATGAGGTGAATACAGATGGAGTTGAACCGCTAATTCACATGTCAGATGAAGTAAATGTTTTAAGACCTGATGTTAATGTTGTTTCGATTTCGCAAGAGGAAGCGTTAAAAAATGCTCCTAAAAAAGATTCAACTTATTTTAAAATACCTAAGGTGTTAAACTCTTAAGGATCGACGTTATGAAAAAAATAATTGTTTTCATTATTATATTGTTTGGGTCGTTGCAAAACTTTGCTCAAGGATGCTCAACTTGTAGGGCTCAAATAGAGTCTGCCGAAGGTTCAGATTTAAGCGTTGGTAATGGACTAAATACAGGGATTTATATTTTAATGGGAGTTCCTTATGTCATTTTGTTTTTTCTGTTTCGTAAACAAATTATAGGCTTTATTAAAGATTTAAAAACACTGCCTTAAGCGACTTTATTTGTTGAATACAAATCTATAATGTATCTTTGAAGAAGTTCTTACAAAGATAATCTTATAAAGAAAGGTGGAGGGATTGGCCCTTTGAAGCCTTGGCAACCCATTCTGAGAATGAAGGTGCCAATTCCAAATAGATAAGTTAGATATAATATTTGCAAAAATCTCTTTCAATCTGTTTGGAAGGGATTTTTTTGTTTGAAGTTGTGTGTAGCTAATAGAATAATCAAATGGCAAATATTTTAGAAGAAATAAAGAAAAGAATTTTAGTGCTGGATGGAGCAATGGGGACAATGATTCAACAGTATAAACTTGAAGAAGAGGATTTTAGAAAAGGCTGGTTCGAAAATCATAAAAGTCCACTAAAGGGAAATAATGATTTGTTGTCGCTAACTCGACCAGAAATAATAAAGGCTATTCATGCTAAGTATTTTGAAGCTGGGGCTGACATTATAGAAACCAATACATTTAGTGGGACTTGGATTGCTCAAGCTGATTATGATTTGGAAAAATATGCTTATGACATTAATTTTTATGGAGCAAAAATAGCTAGAGAAGTTGCAGACGAATACACGGCTAAAAATCCAGATAAACCTCGTTTTGTAGCAGGGTCAATTGGTCCAACAAATAGAACAGCTTCCATCTCTCCTGATGTTAATAATCCAGCGTTTAGGAATATCTCTTATGATGAATTAGTAGATGCCTATACCGAACAGGCTCGAGGGCTAATTGAAGGTGGGGCGGATGTGTTGTTAGTGGAAACAATATTTGATACGTTAAATGCAAAAGCAGCATTGTTTGCTATTCAAACCGTTTACGATGAAGTTGGAAAAATATTGCCAATTATGGTTTCAGGAACAATTACGGATGCTAGTGGAAGAACCTTAACAGGGCAGACAACTGAAGCTTTTCATATCTCTATGCAACATGCCCCATTATTATCAATTGGCTTAAACTGTGCTTTAGGAGCAAAGGATATGAAACCCTATTTGTCCGTTTTAGCCAAAGAAAGTCCTTTTGGAGTAAGTGCGCATCCAAATGCAGGACTTCCTAATGAATTTGGAGAGTATGATGAGACTCCAGAGATGATGGGAGAACAAATAAGAGACTTCCTAGAAAATAATTTATTAAATATTGTAGGAGGTTGTTGTGGGACTTCTCCTGCGCACATCAAGGTGATTGCAGATATAGCCGCAGAATATAAACCTAGAGCCTATCAATTGCAAAAAGGGTAGGAGTGGCATCCTTTTTTTGTTCACAAATGCTTTTCCTTGGATAAGGGAGATGAAGAAGATGGTGAAAATGATGCTTAATATTTGTACTAAAAAAAGATATAGCGGATAACCTGACTCCAATCTTAGATTGGAGGTTTGCCCAAAATATTATTCAAGTTACATTGTACTTAATACATTAATAATGAGTTTACACAAAGATTATAACGGAAAATATAAATATAAATGGTTTGATATCCCTTATTTAAAATTAAGTGGTTTGGAGCCGTTAACGATTACCCCTGAACTAAATTTTGTAAATATTGGAGAGCGTACCAATGTAACGGGGTCTCGAAAGTTTTTACGTTTAATAAAAACTGGAGCCTATGAAGAGGCTTTGCAAGTGGCAAGAGATCAGGTTGAAGGTGGTGCACAAATTATTGATATCAATATGGATGAGGGAATGTTAGATGGTGTTGATGCTATGCGAACATTTCTAAATCTAATAGCTTCAGAGCCAGATATTTCAAAAGTCCCGATTATGATAGATTCTTCGAAATGGGAAATCATAGAAGAAGGGTTAAAATGTGTGCAAGGAAAGTGTGTCGTCAATTCAATCAGTTTAAAAGGCGGGGAAGAAGAGTTTATACAACAAGCTAAACTGATAAAAAGGTATGGAGCTGCTACCATAGTTATGGCATTCGATGAAGAAGGACAGGCAGACTCTTATGAAAAAAGAGTGCAAATGTGTGAGCGTTCCTATAGAATATTAGTAGATAAAGTGGGGTTCCCTCCCCAAGATATCATTTTTGATCCTAATATATTTCCTGTAGCAACAGGGATTGAAGAACATAATAATAATGCACTAGACTTTTTTAGAGCAACACGTTGGATTAGGGAGAATTTACCAGGAGCGCATGTGAGTGGTGGAGTAAGTAACGTCTCCTTTTCATTTAGAGGAAATAATGTAGTGAGAGAAGCTATGCATTCGGCCTTTTTATACCATGCGATTAATGAGGGGATGGATATGGGGATTGTTAATCCTGCTATGCTAGAAGTTTATGATGATATTCCTAAAGATATATTAGAGCATGTAGAAGATGTTTTGCTCAATCGGAGATCGGATGCGACAGAGCGACTACTTGACTTTGCAGAAACTGTAGTTGGAACTGAAAAAAAAGAAGAAAAAACATTAGAATGGAGAACTAAATCAGTTCAAGAAAGACTAACACATGCTTTAGTAAAAGGAATAACAGAATACATAGATGAAGATGTAGAAGAATGTCGTCAACAATATACTCGACCAATTGAAGTCATTGAGGGGCCTTTGATGAGTGGGATGAATGTAGTGGGCGATTTGTTTGGAGCTGGGAAAATGTTTTTGCCTCAGGTTGTAAAGTCAGCTCGTGTAATGAAAAAGGCTGTAGCTTATTTATTACCCTATATAGAAGCCGAAAAAGATGGAGAAAGCGCTAGTGCAGGGAAAGTACTGATGGCAACAGTGAAGGGAGATGTACATGATATTGGTAAAAATATTGTTGGTGTTGTTTTAGGGTGTAACAACTATGAGGTTATCGATATCGGAGTAATGGTTCCAGGAAATGAAATTATAAAAAGAGCAAAAGAAGAAGGGGCAGATATTATTGGATTGAGTGGTTTGATCACCCCATCTTTAGATGAAATGGTTGATGTAGCCAAAGAATTAGAACAATCAGGGTTAAATATTCCATTGATGATTGGTGGAGCTACTACTTCTAGAGTGCATACAGCAGTAAAAATAGAGCCCCATTTAAATAGCTCACAAGTGGTTCATGTTTTAGATGCGTCACGTTCTGTAACAGTTGTTGAAAGTTTACTAGGAAATAAAAAAGAGGCTTACATTTCAGAAATAAAAAGCGAATATGAAAAAGTAAGAGTTAATCATCAAAAAAAGCAAGGCCAAAAGTCGTTTTTAAGGTTAGAAGATGCACGTGAAAATAAGATTCAGATTGATTGGAAAGCCGAAGATATTGCTATCCCAAATCAATTAGGAGTACAAGTGATAAAGGATTTTAATTTGTCGATGTTGGTTGATTTTATAGATTGGACGCCTTTCTTTCAAACTTGGGAGTTGCATGGCCGTTTTCCGAGAATATTAGAAGATAAAGTAGTAGGTGAAGAAGCTAAAAAACTGTATGCCGATGCTCAAAAAATGTTAGAAAAAATTATCTCTGAAAAGTGGTTGACTGCTAATGCTGTTTATGGTTTGTTTCCTGCCAATTCAGTAAACGATGATGATATTGAGATCTATACCAATGAAAATAGAAATGAAGTTGCTTTATTGTCTTGTCAAATGCGTCAGCAATTGAAAAAAGTGAAAGGAGCACCTAACAATTGTTTAGCTGATTTTATTGCGCCTAAAGAAACAGGGATAAAAGATTATATAGGAGGTTTTGTTGTTACAACGGGATTAAATATAGAAGAACATATCAAGCGCTTTGAAGCCGATCATGATGATTATAACTCAATACTATTAAAAGCATTAGCCGATCGTTTAGCAGAAGCATTTGCCGAGTACTTGCACCAAAAAGTAAGAAGAAAAGATTGGGGGTACGAAGTGGGAGGAGTATTTACAAATGAAGAATTGATTAAAGAGAAGTATAGAGGAATTCGACCTGCTCCAGGTTATCCGGCTTGCCCAGATCATACAGAAAAAATAGGGTTGTTTGAGTTGTTGAATGCAACAGAAAATACAGGGGTAGAGCTAACGGAAAGTTTAGCGATGTTTCCCGCATCTTCTGTAAGTGGGTGGTATTTCGCTCATCCTCAAAGTAAGTATTTTGGAGTAGGGAAAATAGAAAAGGATCAAGTACAAAGTTTGTCCATTCGAAAAAATATTCCATACGATAAAATGGAAAGGTGGCTGTCTTCTAGTTTGAATGGCTAGGTTAGCATAGTGTTTTAACACAAAAAAAGCCCAAAAAATCGAATCCTATTATTATCTTTACAGGTTTATAATGTTTTCAATAACAAGTTAATGTCAGAAAAGAGATATATACAAGAGCAGGGTGATGATCATGTAGGTACAAGTTTAGAAACGCCTATAAAGGAGAATGCTTTTGATCTGAGTGATGCTGAAAAAATAACACAAATTTCAGAGCACTTTGAAAAAATAATGGATGTTTTAGGGTTGGACTTAACAGACGATAGTTTGGCCGGAACACCAGAGCGTGTAGCAAAAATGTTTGTAGAGGAAATTTTTAGTGGATTAAATCCAGCTAATGAGCCATCTACATCTTTGTTTGAAAATACTTACCAGTATAATGAAATGTTGGTAGAAAAAGATATTGAATTGTATTCATATTGTGAACATCATTTTGTACCGATTATCGGAAAAGTGCATGTTGCATATATTCCTGAAGAAAATGTGGTAGGACTATCTAAAATCAATAGATATGTTCAATATTTTGCGAAAAGACCTCAAGTGCAGGAGCGCTTAACTAGACAAATTGTAGCCAAAATGCAAGCTGTTTTAGGCACGGAAAATGTCTGTTGCGTAATAGAAGCAAAACACTTGTGTGTAAACATGAGGGGAGTAAAAGACTCTAAATGTAGTACCGTAACAGCAGAATATGGAGGACGTTTTAAAGATCCTCAGGTGAAGCAAGAATTTTTAAATCACATTAACAGCACATCGAATTTAACAGACAATGAGTAAAATTGATTCTAACCAGATTTTTATATACAATTCTCTAAATGGAGAGAAAGAAGAATTTAAACCAGTTAGTAAACCCAATTTAGGTATTTATGTATGTGGACCTACAGT
The DNA here is from genome assembly GCA_025210295.1 of Flavobacteriales bacterium. Classification (NCBI taxonomy): domain Bacteria; kingdom Pseudomonadati; phylum Bacteroidota; class Flavobacteriia; order Flavobacteriales; species Flavobacteriales bacterium. The sequence goes on from JAOASC010000002.1 coordinate 107,837, forward strand.
TTATAGCTACGTCCATTTAGGAAATTGTCGTACATTTTTGTCTTTCGATAATGTAGTACGTTACTTTAAGTTTTTAGGATACAATGTTCGCTACGTAAGAAATATTACTGATGCTGGTCATTTGGTGGATGATGCTGAAGAAGGTGAAGATAAAATATCTAAAAAAGCTCGTTTGGAAAAATTAGAGCCAATGGAAATCGTTCAAAAATACACCTTGGATTTTCATGATGTATTGCGTAAATTTAATGCGCTTCCTCCAAGTATAGAACCAACTGCAACAGGGCATATTGTTGAGCAAATCAATATGGTGAAAACCATCTTAGACAAAGGTTTAGCCTATGAGGCTAATGGCTCTGTGTATTTTGATGTTAAGAAATACAATGAAGAAGGGGGAGGTTATGGTGAACTTTCTGGAAGAAATATAGAAGATTTAATGGCTGGATCTAGAGAATTAGATGGACAGTCAGAAAAAAAGAATCCTCAAGATTTTGCTTTGTGGAAAAAAGCATCACCTGAACATATTATGCGTTGGGATTCTCCATGGGGAGAAGGTTTTCCTGGTTGGCATTTAGAGTGTTCAGCAATGGGGACCAAATATTTAGGAGAACAGTTCGATATTCATGGTGGAGGTATTGATTTAAAATTTCCGCATCATGAATGTGAAATTGCACAAGGAAAAGCTTGTAATGGAGTTAGTCCAGTAAATTATTGGATGCATGCGAATATGTTGACCTTGAACGGGCAAAAAATGAGCAAGTCGACAGGAAATACACTGTTGCCTCATGAACTGTTTAGTGGAGAGAATAATCTGTTGGAAAAAGCATATTCTCCAATGGTAGTACGATTTTTTATGCTACAAGCTCATTATCGTAGTGTGTTAGATTTTTCTAGTGAGGCTTTAAATGCTTCAGAGAAAGGTTTTAACAAGTTAATGGAGGCGAAGAAAGCTTTGAATCAATTAGAATATAAGTCTGGCACAATTTCTGAAACAGAAGAACAAAAAGTTCTGGATTTAATTGCTGCTACTTATGCGAATATGAATGATGATTTTAATACACCAAAAACAATCGCTGTATTGTTTGAAATGGTCAACAAAATCAACAAAATGATTACAAGTAATGCGATTGATTTGTCAGAAAAAGTATTTGATGAATTAAAAGCTACGTTTAATGGTTTTATTGAAGATGTTTTTGGGTTAATTTCTGAAAATAAAAATGATAATGGAGTATTAGATGGAGCGATCCAATTGTTGATTAATATGCGAAAAGAGGCTAAGCAAAATAAAGATTATGCATTGTCAGATCAAATTCGCGATCAATTAAACGATTTGGGTGTACAGCTAAAAGACAGTAAAGAAGGAACTACATACACAATTAAATAATAAACAACAGAAATGAAAGCAATTTTAAAGCAAGGTTTAGTTGGAGTTTTCATGTCGGCAAGTGTACTAGCACTTGGGCAGGAGAAGTTTGAGACTAATAAGGAAGGAAGTGAGTATAAGTTTAAAGTAATAAAAGACTTAGAAGCCACAGATGTCCAAAACCAAGGAAGAACAGGAACATGTTGGAGTTTTTCTTCATTATCGTTTTTCGAATCAGAAATTTTAAGGTTAGGTCACGGGAAGCATAATCTGTCTGAGATGTTTATTGCTCGTAATGCATACATTGGTAAAGCAGAAAACTTCTTAAGAATGTATGGAACATTTACATTTGGACCAGGTGGTGCATTTCACGATATTCCATGGGTGATTAGAAGATATGGTATTGTTCCAGAAGAAGTTTATAAGGGATTAAATTATGGTGATACCATTCATCGCCATGCAGAAATGGAGGCAATTTTAGGAGCTACTGTAAAAGAATTGGCTAAAAAACCACAAAACGATCACTTAACGCCTGTTTGGAAAAAGGCTTATACAGGTATTTTAGATGCTTATTTAGGAGACTTGCCAGATAATGTAGAGGATTTTAAATTTACTTATGAAGGAAAGGAGTATACACCAAAATCATACTCAGAATCTTTAGGGTTAAACATGGATGATTATGTTTCTTTAACATCGTATACACATCACCCATTTTATTCTCAATTTGTTTTAGAGGTACAAGATAACTGGGCGATGCAATCAGGTTATAACTTGCCTTTAGATGAGTTTATGCAAGTAATGGAAGATGCGATTAAAAATGGTTATACTTTCGCTTGGGGAGCTGATGTCTCTGAAAAAGGATTCAATTATAGAGATGCTTTAGCAATCTTACCTGAAGATGAATCAACAATCAAAAGAGAAGGAAGAGATAATAAGCACTTTAGTGATGCAGGAGCAAAGAAAATTAGTAACGCATTTGTTACTCCTGTAAAAGAGCGTATTGTTACTCAAGAAGAACGTCAGATTGCTTTCGATAACCAAGAAACAACTGATGATCATGGAATGCATGTTACTGGTTTAGTGGAAGACCAAAACGGAACAAAATATTTTATCGTTAAAAACTCTTGGGGAAAAAGTAATGAATGCGATGGATACTTTTACGCATCATTTCCTTATGCTAGATATAAAACAATGAATATCTTAATCCATAAAGATGCAATCAATAAAAAACTACAAAAGAAATTGGGTATAAAATAACCTCATATAATTTGTAAAAGAATAAAGGCACTTGTTTTAAACAAGTGTCTTTATTGCTTTTGGGGAATCATTTATTTTGTGAAAAGTTTTTGTGGAAAAAATAAAGTCTTTAAGTTGGGAAATAGTTGTTTTTGTCAAGGTTATGTACTTCTTTTGCGCTAAATTAAAAATCCTAATTATGAAAAAAAATTACATGACTTTATCCACGTTGTTGTTTGCAGGGTTATTGTTTTTTAGCTCAGCTAAAGCACAGTATTCTGGGAGTTATACAGTGGGAGGAACAGCACCAGATTTTGCGTCAATTCAAACAGCAGCAGATGCTTTGTCAAACCAAGGTATATCTGGAGCAGTAACCTTAAATATTAGAGACGGTATTTATAACGAAAATGTTGTACAAAATTTCGTTTCAGGTGTATCCAATGTGAATACAATAACTTATCAAAGTGAAAGTGCAGATAGCTCAGCAGTTAAAATAAGCGTCGCTTCTGGTTTTAACTTTTATACCGATAGTGTGAGTTATATTAACTTCAAAAATATCTCATTTCAAAATGCTGCATCAGATACAATGTTGTATATGCACGATGTAAAAAGTGTAGAGTTTTTACAGAATAACTTTGTAGGAGCTTTGGCTTATGGTGTTTATGTCGAAAGTGGAGATGTGAATGTTGAGAGTATCAATTTAAATAGTAACACTTTTAATACAGAATACGGTTTTAATCTGTCAAGTGTAAATGAAGTGAGTGCTTTTGAATTGTCAGGGAATAAGTTTAATAATACAATGCACTCTTTACGAATTGATTGTGAGGGGAACCTAAACTTATTTACCAGTCAGAATGATAGTGTTGTGTCTGTAAATGGTAGTGGAATATATATTGATGCACAATTAGATATTCATAACACTACAATAAACAACCTTTATGTGTCAAGTTTTGAAGATGCTGTATGGATTGACTCAGAATACGATGTCTTAAATACTACTGTAAATAACTCAACACTATTATCTACAGCTGATGGACTACATATAAGAGGTTATGCTGGAAAAATAGGAAATACAAATGTTGAAAGCACTACGATTACAGTAGGAGAAGATGCGTTTGATTTAACAAGTAATGAAGCCATTGATAGTGTGACTGTCAATAATTCGACTTTATATTCAACATCAGGAAGCGGAGCTAAAATCAGAGGGTACTATTCTGGTGTAACTAATATAGAAGTAACCAATACAAAATCTTATGGAGCAGATGGTTATGGAATGCGATTAGAAAGTGATTTTTTAGTAGAGAACGCTTATTTTTATAATGATTCAATAATGAGTGAAACCTCAAAAGGTCTTTATATTGATGGAGATCAAAAAATTGAAAATATTACTGTTGATCACTCTCACTTTTGGACTGATACAATGAATGCAAGTTATGCACTAGACCTTTATAATTCTGATTATATTCTAAATAATATTACCATTACTAATTCAAGCTTTTTAGGGTATGGAGGAATCGACCTTGAGGGGAATACTTATAGTAATAATGTTTTAATTGACAGTTGTACAGTGCACGCTACTGGAAGCAATGCCATCAACACTTATTTTGATGATAATGTGGCAAGAAATTGGACGATTTCTAACTCTTCTTTTAGAAGTGATCACTCTTCAGGAATACGATTGTATGGTTCAGATGCAGCATTTCATAATTTCCATATTTTCAACTGTGATGTTTGGGCAAACAGCAAAGCACTTTATCTAGATTCTGATGATGATATTCATAATTGTTCTGTTCGAAACTCAACTTTAACTTCAAAAAATAGTTACGTTTTAGATGTTGAGACCTATGATGGAGGGTTGAGAAATTTTGTGTTGGATTCTACAATTTGTACCCGTTTATTACCAGGAAAGGTAGCAGAAATTGAATCCAACTATTTAGTAGGAGATTCTATTTGGGTAACCAACTCTTCTTTTATTTGTGATAGTATTTCTGACAATACCTATGGAGAAGCATTGGACTTAGAATCAGATTATGGAGATTGGTTAAATGTATGGGTTCAAAATAATACATTTAAAGGATATGACGGGATAAAAGTAGAAGCCGACTATGGAGGAACTCATAACGTATGGATTGAACATAATGATATTATAGCACACAATAGAGGGGTTTATGTAGATGGAATAGGTACAGACTGTCATATTCAGTACAATACAATAAGTCCTAATAATGATACTTTAGCAAAAGGAATAGAAATTAGAGGTAGTGAAGGAATCTCAGAAGGGTTTTATATTGAGCATAATACAATTAGTAGTATAGATCAATATGGAATTTATTTAAATAGAGGACATAACTATTATGTAAGAAATAATACATTAATGGCGCCAAAAGCAACTGGTAATGCGCAATTGTTTTATGCCTATAATGTGAAAAAATATATGGAAGTTGTTGCCAATAAATTATACTCAGAACATGAGATGTATGGAGTACACCTTTCAAATTGTAATTTCATAGATGCTGATGGGTTGATTGCCAACAACTTTATTTCAGGTACAGATTATAGTGTCTTAATCGAGAACTCAAGTAAGGTAAATGTAATTCATAACTCTACGAGTTCACCTTCAAATATAGCTGCTTTAAGATTGTCGTATGTCAATGAGGTAGATGCCTACAATAATATTTTTTCAATCAATAATGGAGGAGCGGGAACAGTTTATGATTTTTGGAATGCTTACACTATTAATTTAGATTACAATGTTTTTGAATTTGATACTATAGGAAATAATTTTTCAAGTTCAGATTATATAACTAATGGATTAGCACAATGGTCTTCAATAACGGGTTATGATACACATTCTTTTTATGCTGATCCAGCCTATGTTAACGATACGACAGATTTACATACTGATTGTAGCGGTTCAGTTTTAGTGGCGGGATTACCAGTGAGTTATGTAATGTCTGATGTAGATGGAAATGCTAGGTCAACAGTTCCAACAATTGGAGCAGATGAAATTTTAACCAATGAAAATGTTTTTGCTTCAGATGTAGCTTGGATATGTGATTCTCCTATAGAATTAAATGCTGGAGCTTCGTCAGGCAGTGTTGCTTATTTATGGAGTACGGGAGAAACAAGTCAAATAATAGCTGTTAATGATATCGGGGAATATACTGTTTCAGTAACAGATGCTTGTGGTTCATATACCGATACAATTGACGTTGCATTTAACCCAGAAACAGTTGCAAGTGCTAATAGTTCAATCTCCTTTGTTACCGCTTCGTTTTCTAATACATCGATTAATGCTGATAGTTATTTATGGAACTTTGGTGACGGTACAACAAGCGAAGCAATGAATCCTACACATGTATATGCAACTACTGGTATTTATACTGTTACATTGATTGCATACGGAAATTGTAATAACGATACCTTAGTATTTGAGGTTACTCCAGCTGTAGTAGGAGTAGAAGAAGAGTTAGAAGAGGTTGTCAATATGGTTGTGTATCCAAATCCAGTTAGAGACCTCTTAACTGTTGAGTTAGGTCAAGTACGTGGAGAGCAAATTGCTATTTCAATTATTGATATTAGTGGACAAATATTAAGTCATAAAATATTAAATGCTACGCCTGAAGAGTTGGTTTATACTCAGGATGTTGGCCGTTTAGTTGCAGGAGTTTATTTTGTTAAGGTAACAATAGATAATAATAGAGCTAAAATAGTTAAGCTGATAAAGAGCTAACACTCTTATTAAGTAAAAATAGAAATTTTTAAAGCCAGTTGTTTTATCAAAAGCAACTGGCTTTTTTTTGTTCTGAATGTTTTATAACGGAATAAAATTAAGGTGTTCAGATAGACTTTTCTTACCAGATTGTAAATGTTATGCGAACAACTTGTTTAGTGCTGTTTTTCTATAATACTTAAGCTCTAAGTGTTTGTTGGGAGGTGCTTTAGATTTGTTAACAATTAAGTGGTCGTTTATGGAGAGGAATCTTTGTTTGTGGGTGTATATTGTTGATAACCAGATTAGTGTGGTAAAGAGTGAAAGCTACTTTTGTAAAGAGAGTCTAATTGCACAAAAATCGTCAAAAAATGACCGTTAAATAGAAAAAACGATAGGTGTATACCTTAAATCGCTAGCTATGGTTACACTTATGTTATAATACCAAAAATTATGAAAACACTAATATTAGTTTCTTTATTGCTTTTTATACAGCTTCAGTATTGTTCACAGGTAACAATTTCTACACCACTCTCATTATCCATTTCTGTAGAGGAGGTAGATAATGGAGTTATGAATAATAATGATTTACAAATGCTTGATTCAGTAATGTTAAATGATCCTGCAATGCAAGAAGACCCTATGATAATTCAATATAAAACAGAGTTATTACAACACCAGGGGGAGCTCAATGGTTTAGTAAAAATGTATATCATACTTAGTGATACGGCAGATATAGCCAAAATACACTATAAAATGGGAAGAGCCCAAAATTCAAATGATGTGCTTAACGGGAATGTTGTTTATGATGATAATCAAATCCATGGAGCAATAACTTATAGTAGAACATTAAATCAAATAAAATTGGTTTTAGGAATGTACAACAATGTTGGTGATCTATATGGAGAGGTATACTTAGAAGATAATCAGGGAAGATTGTCAAATACAGTTCAAGCAGAATATCATAAACAATAAAGAGATGCAAAAATTAAGATTTCTTATAGTAATATTATTGCTAGTCATAATAGCTAAAGTTAATTATGGGCAGTATCAGGTATCGTGGAAAAATGTATCGTCTCTTAATATACAACAACAAGAGATTAAAAAGATTTCTGGATGGTCTTGGAATAATGGAGGAGCTTTATCTAGAAACAAATTAAGACCCAATACCGATGGAAAGATGACCTATGTAATCAAAGGGACAGAAACCTTAATGATGGTAGGCCTTGCTGAATATAATGAAGAGGCGCATGGTAATAGTATTGACTATGCAATGTATTATTGTTATGGAGATCTTAAAATATGGGAATCAGGAGCTAATCGAGGAACTTATGGAAGTCTAAATGTTGGAGATACTTTAATTGTGTCTCGAGAAGGAGATAGTATAAAATATGAGAGACATAATATGGATGGAAACAATGTTCATCTGCGAACAGTAGTGACGGATCCATCAAAAGAGTTATACGTTGATTTGTCTATCTATTACCCCAACTTGGCGGTTAACCATGTTTATTGTGATTTTGATGAAGAGTTAACAATCTGGGATAATTCACTTTATTATCATAATATTGGTACAGGAGTAATGGGAAGTATTAACGTTACTGTTACAGGACATCCGCCATATAATTTTAGTTGGTCGAATGGGGCGACCACAGAAGATGTAAGTGGTTTGACGGCAGGAGAATATACACTTACCGTTACGGATTCTAGGCAAGATGTAGCTGTGAAAACATATAGGGTGCTGTCCGAGAATACTTACCCAGTAAAATGGAGATATTTAGAGAATTATACAGAAGACAATACAGATGTGTTGACTAAAACAACAGGTCATGGGTGGAATGCGGGAGCACTATCTACCAATAAATTACGAGCGAATACAAATGGAAGGTTGTTATATGTATACACTGGAGGGGAGATTAGATATTTTATGTTAGGGTTGTCTGAGTATAATGAAGAAGCTACCTATCAAAGTATTCAACATCGTTTATATTTAAGAGATGGCCAAGCAGTAGGTAGTCCAGTAAATTATCCTGTAGTAGCTGGGGATACAATTATTATTGAACGTTTAGATAGTCTGGTTTTATATCGTTTACACGATTTAAATGGAGAGCAGCATATCATAAAGACAGAAGCAACAGATCCATCTAAAGAGTTGTACGTAGATGTTGCTGGACATCAACCTGGTCAAAAAGTAAATAGTTTAATGTGTAGTTTTGATGATGGTTTATCGATTGTTCGTAAAAGAATTTATTACCAAAATATAACAGATAATACATTAGGTAGCATAGATGTAGAAGTTACAGGGAAAGCGCCATTAAGTTATAGTTGGAGTAACGGAGCAACAACAGAAGATATTTCAGGGCTAGTTGCTGGAACCTATAGTTTGACGGTAACAGATGGTTGGGGGGAGTCAATGACAAAGTCTTTTAAAATAAGAACTGAAGAAAATCATTCAGTAGTTTGGAGGGACTATAAAAACTTTAAATTAAATCCTGCATCAAATCAATTAACTAAAACAACCTATTATAAATGGGATGCTGAGGCGATATCGACCAATAAATTGCCCGCTAATACTAATGGAAGAATAAAATATGTTTATTTGGGCAATGAAAGGAGGTCTGTTATTGGTCTAAGTAGTCAGAATTCTATGACAGGCTATGGTAATGTACCACAGCGCGTTTACCTTAATTTTACTTCAGTTGCCTATACCAAAAGATCAATAGGAGATACAGTCATTATTGATAGAGAAGATAGCTTAATGTATTTCCGCCTACATAAAATTGATGGGACGCAACACCTTTTATATAAAAAAGATTGTGATCCATCGGAAGAACTGTATGCTTATGTTGCTAGATTTGATTATGGAAGTGCTTTTAATAATATTATTTGTAGCTTCGATAGCGATTTGTCAATAAGAAAAGAGGAAATCCATCATCAAAATATAACAGATAATACATTAGGTAGTATAGATGTTGAAGTTACAGGAAAAGCACCGTTGAGTTACAGCTGGAGTAATGGAGCAACAATGGAAGATCTCTCAAATTTAGAAGCAAGTACCTATACACTAACAGTGACTGATGGGCAAGGAGAGGCAATTAGTGAGTCATTTGAAATTGAATCAGAAACGTATTATCAGGTTAATTGGCAAAATATTCAAAACTATACTTTAGATCCAGCAACCAATATTTTAACATCATCAGGAACAACACAATGGGGAAGTGGAGCATTGTCTAAGAATGTATTGCCAGCAAATACAGATGGGAAAATTATCTATCCAATTAAGGGAGATGATTATTTTTCTGCAATTGGCTTTGCTGAATATAATGATATAACATCATATACAAGCATATTACATTATAGGAGTTTTTATTATTATGGTTTACAAGGTTATTACGGAGGTGCGTTAACTCCTGGTGATGTATTAGAAATTGAACGAAAAGGTAGCGAAATTATTTATCGCTTAAAGGATTCAAAAAATAAAGAGTTAATGGTTTATAAAATACCAACTGACCCATCAAAAGAGCTATATGTAGATGTGTCTAGTAGGTATGCTAATCGACCTATTAACAATGTTTACTGTACTTTCGGAATAGAAAATGAAAAATGTGGGCCAACAATTACCCTAAGCCAAGATTCTATCTGCCCAGGTGATTATACGGAGCTGACTGTGAATACGTTGCCTAATAACGATTATGATGATTACTTATTTACTTGGTCACCATCCAATACAATATCTACAACAACAACACCTTTAACTTATGTAGCTAATCCAACAGCAACCACTAATTATACACTGCAATATCATTTTTATAATGCTTCAGATGAAGTAATCTGTAGCGGAACAATTGCAAAAGAAGTCACAATAGACAATAAAGGATGTAATGAAGAAGAAATAGATGAAGATCAAGAAATTCTTGGCTGTTGTTTTGGGAATTTTGGTGCAGGTGTATATGTCGGAAACCAAACGAATTTAAATGTTTATTGTAACGTGTTAAATGAGTTAGGGAACGAATCAACAGGAAGCGTTGTTCAAGGAGAATTTTTAAATAAAGGAGGAATAAACGTTGAGTTAGATTGGATTCACAATGCTCAAAATGAACTGTATGTTTCAGATGAGGGAAATACCACATTAATAGGTAACGACCAACAGTTAAGAGGAACTTCTGAAACACATTTTTATAATCTAGAATTAGAGGGGACAGGAACCACTAAAGAGATGCTAATTGATCAATATGTAAAAAATGTCCTACAATTGAATGACAATGAATTGGCAACAATAGATGATGTTGTTTTTGTTGAAAATACAGATGAGTCAGCCGTTTTAAGAGGAACTGGTTATGTTAGTACAAACGGAACAGGAGCATTAAGTCGTGCGTTGTCGAGTAATGCACAGGTTTATTTATTCCCAATGGGAAGTCAGCAAGGAGTGTATAGATATCGTCCAGTGGTTGTTGAGGAACCAGTGAATCAAAATGTTCAGGTGAATTTTCAAAATACCACTTTGCCATCAACTTTAAGTGCTAACCATAAAGCTCCTAACGTACAAAGTTTAAATCAAGATTATTATTATAAAATAACAAGTGATCAGTTAAACACTAATTTAGAGTTGACACTCTATTATCCAACAGCCGAAGGACCTTATCAAAGTATTGCACAATGGAGAACACCTGTAAGTGGAGGTCAAAACCGATGGGAAATGACTCCCAACCCAAGTGCTGCTAATTTACCCTCTACTGCTACAAATACCTTGGGGCTACTCTCTGCAACGACAGTAGGAGTACAAGATTATATTACAGAAAACTTTACATTATCTAGAGCTGGGTTCTATGTCAATACAGGCGATTTGAATGGAGGGGATGATGAGTCTTTGGTAGTCACAGTAACGAATGCCAATGATGCTAACGGAAATGGAATTGACGATGATCAAGAAACAAATGCTAGTGGTTCAGATGCTGATGGCGATGGAATTGACGATGCGTTCGATGTAGATAATACCTCAGGAACCGATACAGATGGCGATGGTATCGATGATACTTTCGACGCGAATCCAAATGGAGGTTCTTCAACAGGAGGAGGGTTAAATGATCCTAATTATTCAACAGACGACGATCAAGCTTTTGCCCCATCACCAATAGCAGGAACTTATAACATGAACATTACTTCAAATGACGATTGTGTTGAAGAGGGGACCGTTCAATTTACGGTAGACAATAATGGAAATATAGTCGATGAAAGTGATGTGAAGTTTATTCCAGCAGGCGAATCTCAAGCCTACTATTTGTCTAACAGTGTCTTTGAAACAGATAATGTTGCATCAGGTTTAATTTTAAATGCAACTCCAGAGCAGTTTTTAGAAGCTTGTGTTAATAATTTACAGGTGAAAATGGGGGCAAACGAACCTTTTATTCTAAACATGCAGGTGGCTACTCCAAACAATCAAATTATCGAAACGATTGAAATAACAACACCAGTAGCCAACTTATTAAACAATGCTAACTTCAAAATCTATCGAGTAGAAAATCCTGCGAATACGCTTGTGTATAACCAATCACCTTTAGTGGGTAATATCGTGACGCTACCAGCAGACGCTTGGATTCAAGAAGGGGTTTATCAATTTGAGTTAGAATTAAGCTACAATGGAGCTACAGAAACAATAAAAGGACAATTTATAATAAAAGAATAAGAAAGAAAGTGGGGATAAAAAAGATAACAATAGTATTAAGTGTATTCGCTCTATTGCTAGTGGGGTGTGATTCATCATCTAAAAAAATCGGAGTGATTCAAATGGAAGAGTTGGTTTATGAATTTGATGGGATGAAAGAAGCAACAGAAGAATACACCAATTTATTAAACCAGTGGGAACAAGAGTCAGATACATTGAAAAGTCAATTAGACCAGTTACTCTATACTATAAAATTAGATTCAATAAATGGAGATCAAGAAAAGATAGTAGCAGATCAACAGAAGTTTATGTTGTTAAGACAAAAATATATCCAACTGCAACAAACGATTGAAGGTAAAGCCCAACAAGAAGATCAAAAAATGACAGCAACAGTCATGGGGCAGTTGAACGAGTATATTCAGAAATACGGTAAAGAGAATACATTCGATATCATTATAACCAATACACAAATGCAAAATGTAGGTTATGTAAAAGCATCTTCGGACATCACAAAAGAAGTGTTGGAATATGTCAATAAGAAATATAACGGTGAATAAAATAAAATCAACATATCATTGGAGTTTAGTGCTGTTACTGTTTTGGGGAGCTATCAGTTGTAAGTCAACGATGAATGACTATAGCGACTATATGAAATATATTGCAAATCCAGATAATGGATTAACAAAAACTCAAACGACAAGTGGTTTAAAAATAAGTGTTAAATATTTACCTATAGACTATTTAGCTTATACAGAGCTAAAGAACTCCCAAGAGGTAAAAACAAAAGAAGAAAAAGAACTGCTAAAAAAAGCATACGAAAACTCACTTACTTTTATGTTAACATTCGCCCCAGATGAAGGAAAAACTTTTGATGTAACGAAGGTTGGGGTAGCTAATTATGAGGAGTTTGCAGAGCGAATAGAAAACATGAATTTTAACTTTTCAAATTATATCAAATTAGAAACAGAAAAGGAAGAATTTCAGCCAGAATTAACCCAAATGGAGAGTACTTACGGTCTAGAAAAAAAGCGAAATATTGTACTTGTATTCAATAGAAAAAACATTCAAGACGATACTAAAATCGTTTATAAAGATGAAATATTTGGAACAGGAACACATCGGTTTTTGTTCAAAAAAGAAGACTTAACATCAATACCACAATTTGTATTTTAAGACATGAGAAAACAGGATAATAGAGAACAATCAATACGTAATTTAGAAATGAAAAACACCTCATTTCTGAATAAAATCAGACGTAGCAGATATGCCAAAGCATTTATGGCTTTTGTAGGAGTAAACATGCTTTCTCAAATCGTGTTGCCAACAGCAGCAATGGCGTTAACATCAGGAGCAGCATCCCCTGAGTTTGCAAGTTTTGAACCAGTAGCTACGACCAATATGGTCAACGATTTTACAGGGGACTTTACCTATAACTTACCTGTTCTAAGTGTCCCAGGCCCAGATGGAGGTGGATATTCCATGTCGTTGTCATACCACTCAGGAGCTTCACCTGAGGAAGAGGCCTCATGGGTAGGGTTTGGTTGGACGTTAAACCCAGGGGCAATTAATCGAAATAAACGTGGTTACGCAGATGACTTTAATGGAGTTAAAGTAACTAAATACAATAAAGTGAAGCCCAATTGGACATCAGGGTCTACTTTTGACTTTAATGTAGAGTATAATTCTGCAGATGATTCTAAAGATAAGAGAAAGGAGGATAGAGAAGAGGCTAAAGCCGCGGGTTCAAAATTTAATTTTTTTGGATTTAATTTGGCTTCTTGGGGGGGCAAAATGACACATGATGAAGAAAGTAGTAGAAGAGAAGAGAATGGGTTTAGTACGAGTGTCTCATTTAGTAATGCAATTCGCTATAATAATTATTCTGGATTTTCAACAGTAAAAGGTTTTAGTGCTAGTACAATGCAGATGGCAAGTTTAAATATGAATCGTTCAGGAGGTGAGAATACTTATGGGGTATCAATAAGGCCATTGGTTTTTTTGTCAAAATCAATTACAGCTTTATCAAAACAGTTTAAAAACAAAGAAGGAAAAGTTATTAAGGCATTAAAAAATCTTGCCAATAAGTTAAATAAAATATCGAATAACTCATTAGTCCGAAAAAGTAGGAGGTATGGTCAAAGCTTTTATTCTTCTTGGTCTTTCAATGCACCAGCAGTACCATACAGTATAGCAAAAAATGTAGGTGCAGCCTATAATGTGAGTTATTCGACGCAAATCAATCCTTATGGTCCTATTGGTTTTCAAACAGGAGTTAAAGGAAGTATGAATGCTCAAGCCAACATCGCAGAAGAAATTAAAGAAGCGTATGGGTATCTGCATAACCCACAAATATCTTCTTATGAGAGTAAAGATAATCTTGAAGCAGATTATCAGATTGAAAAAGCAACGACTTTTAATAAACATGATCATTATTTGGGAATACCATTTAATAATGCAGATCTATTTTCTGCTACAGGAAATGGTGTAGTGGGAGGTTTTCAAGTGCACCACGAAAAGGTAGGACATTTTTACCCTTGTTTTATTACTAATGAACAAGATATAAGGCAAGTGGGAGTAGAAGCAGGATGGGGAGGAACATTACAGGTAGGGTTAGATGTCGGTGTTGGATTTCAAAAGACGAGAACAATGGATTGGAGAAAGGTCGACAATAATAATTCAGTTGATGGAGAGGTGGTTAAGAATGATTTAGAGTTTGATCAAACAACAAGTTCTTTTATGCGTTTTAATGGAGATATGGGGGGAGAAGTGTCTTATACTGGGGATGAGCTGTTACATGCTACAGTAGGGGGAACAAAATTGAATGCGAAGCTAAACTTAGATAACTTATATCAGAGTACAACATTGGATGAAGCTAAGGAAAAGCAAACATCATACATTGCGTATGCTACTTATGATGGAGATGGTTTGCTAACAAACCCATTAGATGAAAATGTAGGTGTTAGAACAATGGATGGGGTTATTTCACAAGAAATCATCGATAAAAATAATAGTAATTATAAAGATTTAATTGGTCAAATTGCTGTGACTGATAAGTCTGGTAATAAAAGCACCTATGGATTGCCTGTTTTTTCAACAGAAGAAACTCAGTTAACAATAGGGGTAACAGCAGATGTTGCTGATTATATCACCTATTCTGAGTTGGAATTTGAAAATCCTTTGCAAAATAAAACCGTATCTGGAAGTCGAATAGAGGTACCTTATGCTAGTACCTATTTATTAACAAATACAACAACGTTTGACTATGTTGATGCCGATAATATCATAGGACCATCAGAGGGAGATTTTGGTGGTTGGACAAAGTTCAATTACAGGCAAGCTCATAATGATTATAGGTATAGAGCTCCATATACAGGATTGTTTTACAATAGAGGGAGGTTAACAGATCCCAATGATCAAACAGGGAGTATGTCATCAGGGAAAAAAGAAGTCAATTATTTAGAGTCTATTGAGACGAAGACTCATATTGCTTATTTTGTAACCAATAAGACTGATTGTCGTGAATATGCTGGTGTGCCAGAAGAGGCTCGTGAGGAGTTAAAAGGTTCTTTAACAGCCGAAAGACCAGATGGCCTTTCAGCGTATGAAATAGATGATTTAGCAACGAAAGATGGGGCTGCTAATAACGAAACTTATAAAGGAAGTAAGCATTTAGAAAAATTAGAAAAAATCGTTTTATATGCTAAAAACGATTATAGTCGCCCAATTAGTGTGACCTATTTTGAATACGATCAGTCTTTGTGCAATGGAATTCCCAATACGGATGCAACAGGAACAGGAAAATTAACTTTAAAGAAAGTTTGGACAGAGGGTGGAGGAGTTTCAAAGACAAGAATAGCGCCTTATCAATTCAAATATGAGTACTTTAGAGATTATTCTTCAACAATAACAGATAAGTATAGTCAGCTAACAGATGTTTATACAAAGTCTAACGGTACAGAACTTGCTACAAGTCTTGAAAATCCAAATTATAAGCAGGGCTTATTAGACATGTGGGGGAATTATCAAATCAATGCATCTGAACGGTTTAAAAAGATGCAACCTTGGTTGGATCAGACCATAGAAGGGGGAGAGGATTATGATCCTGCAGCATGGCAGCTTAAACAAATTATTTTACCATCAGGAGGTGCCATCCATATTCAATATGAACAAAAAGATTACCTAAATGTACAAGATAAAAGAGCCATGGTGATGACCCCATTACTTAAGCAAGAACTCAATGGAGAAGATGGGAATACCTATATCAGTAAAGAGAATCATGATAACCAAAACTTTTATTACATCGATTTAGAAAAAATAGGAATAACAGATCCTAATGATATCGAACCTTATAAAGACTTATTAGAGAGCACTTTTATTGATGAACATCAAAAACTTTATTTTAAAATGTTATACCATTTAAGAAATGGGAATGCGGCTTTAGATAATACAGGGTCAGATTATATTTCGGGTTATACTTCAGTTTCTGAAGTCGTACTCGATAATAAAGGAACCCCATCAGATAAAAGTGATGATCAAATCTTTCTTCGTTTAGGGAATAATGAGGTAAAAAAAGACAAAACATTACCTCGTTTCTTGGCCTATAAAAAACTACTCAGTAATAGCTATGATAATTTAACACGCCATCAAAGTTTAAAAGATGAAGTGTTGAATAAAGATGAAAATATATTGGCAGCAGCATATCGAAATGATGGGAACGCTCCTAGTGGCGCTGCTTTTTCATCAATTTCGAATGATAATTCTGACTCAGATAATGAGGGGATTAATCTTGATGAAAAAAACTTTCGTGTAGCAACTCGAAAAGTTGCGATAAGAAACACTTTTGACTTCTTTGGGGAGTGGATTTCAGGAGGATTTACAACCAAAAAAAATGAAGTGTGTAAAAATTACAATCCATCGTTATCCTATTTTAAATTACCAACTTACCATTCTAAAAAAGGTGGAGGAATTAGGGTAAAACGTTTATTGTCGTACGATCCAGGGGTTGAAACAGGAGATGAAATGGTGTACGGTTCAGAGTATATTTATAAACTATCAGAGTTCTCAGGGTTGAGTAGTGGTGTTGCAACGAATGAACCAGCTTTAGGAAGAGAAGAAAATGCCCTCGTAGAGTTTTTAGAGCCTAAAAAACAGAAATGGTTAAACAAAGTTACCAAAGGTAGAAACAGTAAACAGTTTGAGGGACCTTTAGGAGAGTCCTTATTGCCTGGAGCTTCAATAGGGTATAGCCGAGTAATTGTAAAGAATATCCACTCTGGAAAAACCACAACAGGTTATGCGGTCAATGAATACCATACAGTAAAAGACTATCCTATGACTAGAGAAGAGTCAAAAATAGACAAGGATGAAGATACTTATAAAAAATTTAACATGAGTCTGCCTTTAGGTGTCGTTAGCTTTGATGTTCATAAAGCATGGGTTACACAAGGTTACTTGTTTAAGTTAAACGATATGCATGGAAAGCCTAAAGCACAATCAACTTATGCAGGTAATTATGATGTGGATCACCCAGAACAACATTTACCAATGGCCTATACCGCTCGAACAACGTATAATTATAGTGCCTTAGGAGATGAAATAAAGTCGTTGGTTTACGACCCTAATGACGATGAATTCGAAGTAGGGACAATGCGACCTGGGTATGAAGAAGATTTAACACTTTATCGTTCACGTGTAAAGGATCGAACCAATGACTTTTCTTTAGAGTTGGACTTGAACATAACTATGGCAATTCCTCCACCCATTACTATTAATTCAGGGTTAAGTTATGCCTATACAGAAAATCAGTTTAGTCAACACGTAACTTCAAAAGTATTGCGTCAAAAAACATATTTACTCTCAACAACGTCTACAGTAGATGGAGTAACGCAAACAACAGAGAATTTAGCATTCAATAAACATACTGGTGATCCTGTTTTAACAAGAACGTATGATGGTTATAAAGGCAAAACCGAAACAATCAATACCAATAAAGATGCAGGTGAGCATAATGCACATTATTATGCATTAAATATTCCAGCATCATGGGTTTATGAAGATTTAAGACATAAGTCAGAAAACGACGCCCATTCTAATCAATTAACTGCCAATGTGGGAAGTGTTGTGACTTATGGAGATTCTCCAATAAACCTATCGCAAAGTACGATATCTTCTCCAACATTTGAACATGTAGTGAGTGCGTCTGCAGTAGTGCTTGAAAAAGGCTGGTTCTCAGGAAATGATGTTAATGACGTTGTGACAGAATATGGTATTCAACCTAATGATATAACAACGTTAAACAACCATTATTACCCATTGAGAAGTTATGTTTTTAGAGATAAAGCAGGAGTGAAGCATTCGGTCAACCCAACTTCTCGAAATTCTGAGCACAATATCTATGGAGGTGGAACCGCGGTAACTTCTTTAGCAATGTTCCCGTGGTTAGGAGGAACTGACTTTAAAGGTGAAAACTCAGAAGAAATCAACAATTATTGGTTTTCAGCAAGCAAAGTCAACAAATATTCTCCAAATGGAATTCCACTTGAGGAACAAGATGTTTTGGATATCAACAGTACAGCACATTTTGGCTATAGTAAGACATTGCCGACACTAGTTGCGCAAAATGCAAGCTATAAAGAAGTTGCTTTTAAAGATTACGAGAACGATGCTAGTGCTAGTGTTATTGCTGGAGAGGCCCATTCAGGAAACCGTTCCTTAGCAATAACCTACGCTTTAACGCAAAATGTAATTGAAAACTATAATTTGTCTTCAGCAGTTCAAGGTCGTGGATTAACAATGAAGTTGTGGTTAAAGAGTAAACAGTCGAATGACTATGACTTAAAGAATCCTAACCCTAATTTAAAGGCTGTTTTTAATAATCAAACGTTTGATTTTAAAAGAATTGCACAGACCGGAGAATGGTCGTTGTTTGAAGCTCGTATTTTGAGTAATCAACTATCAAATTTACCTACAGGATTATACAATATTGGAATCATGTATAACCACGCTCCAGGAGCTCAAGAAAAAGTTTACATCGATGATGTAAGAATTCAGCCATTAGATGCGGTAATGAATTGTACGGTTTATACTAAAGATAATCGAGTGGCGGCACAATTTGACGATCAACACTTTGGAGTGTTTTATGAGTACAATAGAGAAGGGCAGTTGGTAAGAAAGAGCATAGAAACAGAACGCGGAAGAAAGACAGTTCAAGAACAACAACACAATGTTCCACAAATTAATAAATAAGTCATGAAGAGTTTGTTAAAAATAGTTGTATTGCTGGCCATCACAAGCCCTCTTTTTGCACAGTTTGATTCATCGATTTGTGTAAAAGAAATCATCGCATACGAAGATGCAATGTATCAAAAAATAAATAACGAAAATACAGTTTATGTAAACTATAAAACAACGGCGATAGATTGGGAAAAGAATTTAGCCAGTTCGGAAGTAAAACTCTATAAAAATAAAGAACATGTACATTTTTTCTCTAAGGAAGGAAACTTGTTTAAAGATTCAGAAAACATGTTTTTGGTGTTACCAGCTCAGAAGTTAATTGTAGCTGATAAAGTAACAGAAGAAATGTCTGGAATGGGCTATAACGATGACTTTCTTGAGTTAAGGAAAAAATTTCTTTTGAGCAGTGAGTTGGTTAGCTGTGAAATCACAGATTCACTTCAAGGAATCAAACAGGTCGTCCTACGCGTTAAAGAGGATTTAGAAGGAATTGTAGAGATAGAAGAAATGAGTTATCAATACAATACAAAACAGAAGAAGGTTGTCAGTACAACGGTTTTATATAGTAATGATTATAAGATCAAAAAACTGATGACAACTTATTTGGATGTTAACCCCAATTCAACATATAAATTTAAAAGGTCTACTCGCTATGTCCTAGCGAATAATAATAAGCTGCTATCAAAATATAATGGCTTTGAATTAATAGACAATAGAAAACAATAAAATCGCATTTTAGATGAAGAGATTAAAGATAGTTCAGCTCATTTTATTCACGATAGTGGCATGGAATAACTATGCCCAGGTGGAAGGGATAATGATCGATAACCCGCGTTACTTTATTGATAAAAAAAGTACATCAGGACAAGCAGGTGTTGCTGCATTTGATTATACGGGAGCAAATAGTCTAGCATTAGATAAACCCACAATTTCTTTGCTTAAAGAAAGAACAGCGAGTGGTAAATTATATTTAAAATTGGATTTAGGAGATGATTTTGTTTTAGAATCTCCTAACGATGTTTTTGATGTTGATTTAGCGATACAGTATCGATTAGTTGATAATAGTGGAACGAATGCTCCTACGATGTGGAGGTTGTTAGATTTTGAAATTAATGCCCAGTTACCAGAACAATTACATTTAGTTGATTTAACTCAGGAGCTTTCCGGGTATACAGCTGTAGAAATTAAGGTAGATAATGTCAATGGAGGGTTGGGTTCAGGGCCTTATTCATCGTCTGATAATGCAGGTTTTTTAAATGCTTTTATTGCAGAAAAATTACGTTTTAAAGCCACTTTTGTTAGAGCGTATAAAATAGGAGTTCGTTTGGCTAGTGATAATGAGTATGCACCAAATATTATTTTAGATCCAATACCTAATCAGGGAAATAAACGAGTGCATTTTTCTTGGAATACATCGGGGAATAAATACCCTAATTATGAAATCCAAATTCTAAGAGTTTTTAATGAAGACCCTGCAAATGTTAACCCAAATGTCGCCAAGTCGGTAACAATAGATTGGAGTAAAGCCTTGAGTATAGAAACACAATCTTATAAACAAGAAATTGATTTAATTGTAGCAGAAGGAAGAGGGTGGTATACTTGGCGTGTTCGTCCTATAGGAAGCTATTATGATGGAGGAATTGGAAATTCAGATAATTATGGAGAATGGTCTAATGCTCATATGAATGGAGAAACTGTTGATTTTGGAGTGGGGGTCACACCTTATTCTTTTTTTATGTTAGAACAAGACGATAAGAAAAACTGGAATTATACACGTGTTTTTACAGAGGGAGATGAAACTGGTGAACAAGGTGTAAGAACTAGCGAGGGAATAACCTATGCTGATGGTTTGTTAAGAACGCGTCAAGCTCAACAGTATAATAGTAGTACAGGAACAACCATTATCTCACAAACTGTAAGTGATTATTCTGGGCGGCCAGCGCTAAGCACATTGCCTGTTCCAGTTACAGGAGACTTAAGTGGGTATAAAGAAAACTTTGTCCAAAATTCTTCAGGAACAGTATATACGGCCGAAGACTATGATGACGACATTAATGTCAATAATCCGGCTCAAATAAAAGATGCAAACACAGCTTTTAATTATTACAATGGAGATAGAGCAGATGGTGTAGCAGATGCAGAAGGGTATGCATATTCGAGAACAATCTTTAAAACCGATGGTACAGGAAGAGCAACAGAAAGTTCAGGAGTAGGAGCAAAACATGCAATAGGTAATCGAACCACTAAAGTGTTGTATTCAAGTCCGTCAGATGCAGAGTTAATTCGAATCTTTGGAGATGAAGCGCCACTTGCAGAGTCTGTAATTAAAACAATTACCAAAGATCCTAATGATGTGATTTCATTAGCCTATACCTCTAAAGAGGGAAAAACAATTGCTACAGCATTGATTTCTGATGAAACCGACAATCTTCTAGAATTAAATGACAACAACAATGCTTTTACTGTAGAGAATGTAACAACACAAAATGTTTTAAACTTTAATAAGTTTGTAAGTGCTAAAAGAATAGCAATTATTTCTGATAATACCGGGGTGACATTGGGGTATAAAGTAGGGGAATTAGAAAGTCCAGACTGTGGAGGAGAATGCAATTACAAAGTTCGATTTTATTTAACAGACTTAACCAATGGAATAAGATATAAGAGTAATCAATATGATTTACCTAATGCTGAAAGTGCGCTTAGTATTACAGCTCAGGAACCATTAGTATTAACAGACATAGCTGGGAGTGCAACAACGATTACAAGTACAGATGGAACGTTTACCCTAAATACAGGAGAGTATTTGGTTACCAAAGAAGTGTTTTCAGAAACTAATGCCAATATACTTGCCCAAGACGCCCTGGTAAGAGCAGATGCAATAGAAGAGATATTGTTGGCCATTACCGATAAAATGGATGCAATTAATAACAATCAAGACTTAATAGACTTTCGTAATTTTATGGATAATCCTAATTCTACAACAGATGTAGAAGGGTATTTTGCTAACCTATTGGCTAATCCAAATTCTACAGCTGATCAAGGCGCACTTCGTACCGCGTTAGATTTACCTGCAAATTTTGTTTTTCCTCCTTATTTTGGAGTGGCTTATTCTGTAACAACAGGGTTGGAAATCATAGATCATGGTCCTAATAATGATGATATAACAAACGGAGCCAATTCTACTGATTGTGGAGGATGTGGTTCAACAACCGTGGGTATTCCTACTATAGAATATTGCGAAGTATGCGAAGGTACAGATGGAACGGGAGGAGTTGAAGCAATTAGAGGTGCGGCAACCAGTTTAATTGAGTATATAGAGCCTACAGAAGGAAGTCAAAATACCAATTGGGCAGCTATAAAGACCTTGGTAGACGATCATTTTATCACTTATTTAACGGATAAACTAGAGGCTACTTATGGAGCTAATGTAGATGTTCAGGCAGAGTTAACCAAGATTGCCCCTGGGTTTACTAAAGAAAGTTTAGCGTATATGTTAACCAATATGTTGGCTTCTAGGTATTATACAGACAACACAACAGAGGTTGGTGGTTATAGGTATATCGCTGAAGAAAATGAAATTGGGGGATTAGAACGAGTGGATACCGATGGAAATCTAGAATACGAAGATTCAGAACATTTTAATGTGGCTAATGTGATCTTAGCATCAGGATTACCTGAAAATTACAACTATGATTGTAAAGAGCTTTATCACTGTTGGATACAAGCTGTAGATATGATTAACTCTTTTGAATTTGAGGATATGGGAGAAGGTATCATGGAAGCTTATGATGCCCAACAAGGACACGATTCTGGAGATAATGATAATAGTCCTTCTAATCAGCATGCCGATAGCGATGATGCACAAGACGGCTCTCAAAGTGGAAATGCCATTTTAGATTTTGTCATTTCATGGAAGATGAGAAGGTTTAATGAATCTGATGATGGACAATTAAGTTTAGCAGAATTAGAAGCTATTGTTAGTTTACCTAATTTGTTTATGAATTGCGCAAAATACAAATTTGCCGAAATTATTGATGATGAGCATGTTAATAGCTTACCAGCAGATTATGAAAAAACGACTCCTCATGGATCAGCGGTTATTGCCAATCAGTTGTTTGTAAGTTCGTTAAGTCCAGCTGTAGATGCAGATGTTTCTACATTAGGAGCTATGGCACCAAAAATGATGGCTTTTGATGAAAATGGAGTAGGGACAGTAGAACAAGTTACAGAATGTACGGATGCTAATAATCCTAATCCTCAAAGTTATGATCAACTGAATTATTCTTATATCGTTAAACCAGAATGGATGTTTAAATACTTTGTATATAATGCCCATAATAACCCAACGATAGCAGATGATGATGATTATCTTTTAACACAAAGAGCGATAGAAATAGCAAGTAATTATAAGGATTTAGGTTTATGTGCTTCA
Organism: Flavobacteriales bacterium; assembly: GCA_025210295.1. Taxonomy (NCBI): domain Bacteria; kingdom Pseudomonadati; phylum Bacteroidota; class Flavobacteriia; order Flavobacteriales; species Flavobacteriales bacterium. The sequence continues at coordinate 131,472 of JAOASC010000002.1, forward strand.
CCGTGTTTTGAGGTGAATGACTATTATCACGAAAGCTGGAATAAAGGGCAACGACTTAGTTTTTATCAGCAAATAAGTGGAGCTAAAAAGACGGTTGTTGTTTGCAGTCCCTCCAATCCTGAGCCTCAACCAGAGGCGGTAGACTTATCCTTAACAGAGCAAGGTCTATTAACGCTAACTAGAGAAGCGTTAGAAGGAGCTGAAGAAAGCTGTCAAAGCAGAAGAGGTGAAATTCAAAGTAGATTAATAACAGCGTTAGAGGGGGCTTGTTATGAAATTGTAGAGGAGTGTGATGCTTCTGGTACGCAAATAAATGAGTTGGGATTAGAAGCTATGACCGATGCTGTGGTAGAAGAGTGTATTGTTAAAGTGCGTACGGTAACTTCGAAAATTTTCGATACCTCTAATGATTATAATATGACTTCTGCAACTTATTCAGGAACAGGGTATGGGGCAAATCCTTATGGAGATTATTTGAATAATGATGGAACAACAACCCCATATTCAGAACCAAAAGATCCAACTGAAAATGCAAAGACAGTAGGATTTCCTCAACATGCAATTATCTCTTGCTGTTATTTAGATGAGGCTGGTGTATCTCAAACTTCTGAAAAAAGGAAAATCACGTTGTTTGCAGCATGTGATCAAGCAATTTTAGATCAGGTGAGTAATTGGAGTTTTATTCCATATATCCCTCCAGCAACAGGGTGTACCAATAATAATACACCGCCTGAATGGGATGTCGCTTGTCCAAATGGAGATTGTGGTACACAAGAATGTACTCCTAGTGGAGCGACAGAACCTAATGTGTACTCAACGAAAACAACCATATCAGCATCAACCAATCAATAATAGACTTTAAATACAAAAATAAAAGACCATGAAAAATATTAAAATCGTTTATCTACTAATCATGTTAATGGGACTATCTTCATGTTTTTATGCTCAAGGAGTAGAAGGAGTAAAAATAGGTAGTACAGTATCTCCTCCCAATCCATCTACTATGTTAGAAGTAAAATCTTCTAATAAAGGGGTGTTGTTTCCCAAAGTAGCATTAACAGATATCAATGTTTATGCGCCAATAGTAGGAACTGCAACTGAGGGAGTCCTCATCTACAATACCAATGAAAGTGTCATAAATGGATGTGGGAAAGGGTATTATTTCTGGAATGGAAACTACTGGGAAAGAATGGGGAGGAAATGTGTGCCACAAATGACGTTTGCAGAAATGGTGGCTTTTACATCCAATTTAACAGCAGCTGATATAGGGTATCAAGTTTATGTAACCGATACCAGCATTCCATCTAGCGATTTGTCTCCATGTTTTACGACAGGTTGTACACCTGCAACAGTTAACCCTCAGGGTATTTGGTCATTTACTAATACCAAATTATATAGTTGCAATTGTGGAGGTGTTTTATGGTCTAAAGATATAGTCTTACCTACAGTGTCATGTACTGGGGGATCACCTTGTTAAAAAAGAAATAAGATGAAAATGATAAAATATAGTCTTTTTTATATGCTGTTGTGCCTCGCCTTGGGGAGTCTTGCACAAAATACAGAAGGAGTCAAAATCTCGTCAGATGTTAGTTCTCCTAACTTTTCAACAATGTTAGAAGTGGTAGCTCCTAATGAAAATAAAGGAGTATTGTTTCCTAGTGTAGCATTGACCAGTATCTTCGATTATTCAGCAGTAGTAGGTACGGCAACTGAGGGCGTGTTAGTTTATAATACCAATGCTTCTGCCACAGGAAGTTGCGGCCAAGGTTATTATTATTGGAATGGCTTTATGTGGGAGAAAATGGATGGTAATTGTATTCCTAAAATGACGTTTAGTGAAATGATAGCATTAACATCGAGTTTGTCAAGTTTTGATGTTGGATTTCAGGTGTTTATAACCGATACAGACATCCCAACTGAAAATATTTCAGGGGTAAATGGGTGTGTACCTTCAACTTTCAATCCTTATGGTGTTTGGCAGTTTGTTAACGTCCCTCAAACCCACCCTAAAATACAGAACTGCATTCAATGGGTGCCTCACAAAAGCTTACCTGATTTTCAATGTACTTACATAGGGATACAATGTCCTTAATTAAATAATATTATAGAACAATGCGACAATCGACAACGATAATAATACTATTCTTAGGGTTAATTTTTTTAGGAGAGTCTTATGGGCAAACCCTATTAAGTGAGTCATTCACCTATGAGGGACAAGGCGCGTATAGCTCACCGTTATTTGACGGATCCATTTCCTTAACCTCCGGCGGAGAGGGGATATTAGACGAAAACGATTTAACCTATACCTCCAATACAATGGTCATCACAGGAACCTGTTCCCAAGTCAAGATAACCTTCGACCATTACTGTGGCATAGAACACCCAGATCAAGGAGAAGTAGAATACCAACTCAATGGCGGAAGTTGGATCGCATTAACCCCATTCAATTATCAAGGCTTAAGCACAAACTATACAGTGGGCTTCAATGAGCAAAGCTATACAACATGGCAAGCCACCCCCTTAAGTACCACACCACTAGAAAGCGAAACCTTTATCATCCCCAACACCGTACAGAACGATCAAATCAAGATTCGTTTCAAGATTCAAGACATCAATAATGATGGCGTATACATATCCGACGAAGACCGTTGGATAATCGACAACATCCAAGTCAAAGAAGAACCATTTAAATACACCAACTACAACTTTTCACTCCCCAGCTCAGCCTGTGTCGGGATGCCCCTAAGCATCAGCGGGTTAAACCTACCAACATGCATCGCACCAACCCAAGTAAAATGGACCATCAGCGATGGAAGCACCCCAACCACCCAATTCGGCTATGTGCCCAACTATAACTTTACAGCCGCCGGGACCTATAGTGTCCAATGTGAAATCTTATCCACCGATGGCACCACAGTAAACCACACCTATCAAGCCCAAAACATCACCGTTTCAGCCTCACCAGGAAACTTAACAATCACCGAAAGCACAACCAACTGCGGACAAGTCGAGATAACCTTTCCAGCAGGGCTCAATCTAGGCACTAGCAACAGACAGTTTAGTTATGGAGACGGAACCCACAATGCAGGCGTACTCAACAACTCAACCCACGTCCATACCTATACCGCAAACGGGACCTATACCGTATCTTTCACCTCAGACGCTTTAAGCTGTCCAATCTATGGCATAGCCACGGTAACCGGTTTACCCGAGTCAAGCTTTACCTACACGATCCCCGATGCCTGCGATTACCAACAAGGAATCAACCTAACCATCGCCAATTATGATCCCATCACCAACAATTACCAATGGGAGATCAATGGACAAACCATAGGAGCAACAGGAGTCAGCGACACCTACAGCCAAGGACTACAAGCCGGCAACAACACCATCCAACTAAAAGTCTTCAGTAACGGCTACAGCTGTATCGCCCAATCCAGTTCCGATATCACCCTAGGAACCAACCTCGCAGGAATCAACCTGTTCAGTTTTGCCAATAACAATAACTTCTGTCAATACGATCAACTCAGTTTCGCCCACGTCTCCGATCTACCAGACCACTATAACTGGACGATCACCTCGATCACCGACGGCACCAGTTACAGTACCGCCCAATACCCGCATTACATCTTATCCCACCCCGAAACCTACTACATCCGATTAGAAGCCAGTATCAACGGCTGTCCCTCAGTCACGTATCCCGACCAAAGCACCACGCTCTATGAAGAAGTCACCGTATTTGAACACCATGATTTAACCTTCACCGCCACCCCCGATCCCACAACCTGTGGAGTCTATACGATCAACTTTAACCACCTGGCATCCAATGCCCAAGTCATTATCGACTATGGAGACGGATCCAATCCAACCACCAGTCGAACACATACCTATGCCACCAATGGGCTATACGAAATAACCGCCACCATAGTCGATGGCATTTGCGGAGACAGTTACACCCAAAACGTAAACGTCAACACCGGCGCAAGCGTCAACCTAACAGCCACCAACCAGTACATCTGCGAGGGCATAAGCACCACCCTTACCGCCAACGTAACAGGCGTAAATGGAGTAGGGAACCTCACCTATACCTGGACCAAAAACAACAACGGAACCATCACGGCAATCACAGCAAACAGCCCCAGCATACTAGCCACAGAAGCCGGCACCTATACCGTAGGAGTAGGAAGCAGCAACGGCATCTGCTTTTTAGGCAATGGAAATATGGCAACCATCACCATCCAAGAAGCCCAAATCCCCAATGTGACCGTATCCCATACCACATCAGCAGGTTGCAGCAACACAGGAACCGCCCAATTATCCATCACCAATTTTGACGCAGTAGGCTATAACCTTTACGGAGACGTCTCCTTAGCCAATACCATTACCCTAGACGAACTCTCCGCAGGCAGCTACAACATCACAGTCGCCTCAGAACACAACCACAACTGTTTCAGTACGACCCCCATCACAATAGCCGGATCAGACATAACAGTAAGCGCAACAACAACCAGTCCATCAAGTTGTAACACCCCAACAGGAGCCATCTCAATCACCCCAACAGGAGGCGATGGCAGTTACACCGTCAACCTAATAGACGGGAACAATATCGTCACATCAAACGTCGGAAATTCCGCTAACAACCTCGCCCCAGGCATCTATACCATACACGTAACAGACGGAGCCAACTGCACCGCAACCACTACCGTAACCGTAGGCACAACCCCTGTTAACTACACCATAAACCTACCAACAACACAGCTATGTCCCAACCAGGCCTCAAGCCTTACCATATCAGCAACCGCCACAGAAAACCTCACCTATGAATGGTTCGGTGACGCCGATCAAACCGGACCCAGCGTAAACATCACCAGCCCAGGAACCTACCAAGTCAAAGGAAGCCATGACGGCTGTAGCCATACCCAAACCTTCACCATAGCAGAAGCAAGCCCAGTAGGGATCACCATCAGCACAGACGGACAACAATGCCAAGGAGAAGCAGCAGCAGTAACCGCCACACTAGCAGGAGGCAGCTACGATAACATCACATGGACCAATGCCACCCCAGAAACAGACCCCTTAACCGCAACAGTAACCACCTTTCCATCAACAATATCAGCCACCATCCAAGTAGGCGGATGCAGCTATCAATCCAATGAATTAACCATCGCCAGTACCACAGCAGTAACCTCCACATTAGCCGCTAGCAACCACTACGACGACACCCAAAACTGTCAATTCACCTCCCAAGCAAGCGGAGGAACCGCACCCTATACCTACAATTGGTACCTACAAGGTCAAACCATAACCACCAATGGCGACCCATCCGATCCCAACGACAACGGAAGCACCCAAACCAACCAAGAAATCCTCCAAGTCAGCTTTTTCGAAAGCACCCCAATCACCAACCTAGTCGACGGGACATACAGTTTCCAAATAGTCGATGCCAATGGATGTAGCTCGCCAACCTACGGACCAATCACCTATACCGTACCCGAAAATACCGCCGCTTATCCAGCCTTTAGTTTCGTATGGGGAGAAGAAGCCCTCGACGAGGACGAAGAAGACGAAGAAATAGATCAAAACCTAAGAGAAAACATGGCCGAAGCCGCCGATGCCGTTATGGCTGCAGCAGGAACATGCTACCAAAACAATGTAGCCGCAGCACTAACCAACTTTAGACGCTCATGCTTTCAAGACCACAGCCTAAAAGACGAGTTAAGCCTCTCTTACGATGAAAACATCCACCATTACACCCTGTTCTACTACGACAGAGCAGGACAACTCACACAAACCGTCCCACCAGAAGGCGTAGACATACTCAATACAACACAAACCGAAGCCATTTTAGCTTATCGACAAGGAACAGCCACCCTCGCCAACACCCTTGCCAATAATGCAATGGCAGCCCATCAAGAACTATTACCCAACCATAGTTTACGCACCCACTATTGGTACAATAACCTTGGGCAAATGATCCGTCAACACACCCCCGATGGCGGAAACACCAACTTTATCTACGACCAATTAAGCCGTTTACGATTCTCACAAAACGCCCAACAAGCCCAAAACAATACCTATTCATACACCAAATACGATGCATTAGGAAGAGTAGTAGAAGCCGGTCAAAGTAGCCAGTTAACCTATACCGATCCCACAGCAAACAGTACACATACCCTCGACTTTAACAACACCTACAGCAGTACCAATGCCGTACCAGCCCAAACATTAAGCTTCCCCTCAACACAAACCCAACAAGTCACCTATTCCGTCTATACCACACCCACACAAGAAACCTACTACGGTCAAGCCCAACGCTATCTCCAAAACAGAATCAGTTACGTATACAGTGACTACGACGGTAACCTAACCACCACAGAAGACCAATACCATACCTACTACAGTTACGATCCCCATGGGAACGTAGAATGGATAATCCAAGACGACCCAGAAATCGGGAAAAACTACCTCGCTTACCAATACGACCTAATCAGCGGGAAAGTCCTAAAAGTCAGCTACAACGAACAACGAGCCGACCGCTTTTACCACCGTTACCAATACGATGCCGAAAACCGTTTAACCAGCGTAGAAACCTCCATCAATGGAGAAGTCTGGGACCAAGACGCCAGCTACGCCTATTACGAACACGGCCCCCTCATGCGAACCACCATCGGAGAAGACCAAGTCCAAGGTGTCGACTACGCCTATACCATCCAAGGTTGGTTAAAAGCCATGAACACCCCTCAACTACACAGAGGCGCAAACACCATGCACAACGATGGAAGTAACGTTACAACCGCTTGGGAAACCCAGCACGTCGCAAAAGACACCTACGGGATGAGCTTAGGCTACTACCAAGGCGACTATAAAAACACCACCCATAACTACCTCACCGACAACACCAATAGCCTATACACCAATGCCAAAGCCAAAGACCTATACAATGGAAACATCAGCCATTGGATCAACAGTCGTTTACAACAAGACAACACAGGCGTTAACACAAGCATCAACCAAGCAGACCATACCAATGCCACCATCTACCGTTACGACATCCTCAACAGAATCAAAGAAAGTTGGAACTACGAACAAACCAATAACCAATTAACCAACGGATTCCAAGCAGGATACACCAACGACAATGGGCACCACGGAACCCTCGCGTTCCATACCAACTACAGCTACGACGGCAACGGCAACCTCACCACATTAAAACGCCATAACCAAGAAGGAACTGTCATGGATGATTTAGCCTACAGCTACAATAGACTAGCCCCACAAGACCCAACATCAAAACTAAGCAACAACCGCCTCAAAGAAGTAGCCGATGTAGCACATCCCTCAACCGGAACACTAACCTATAACAACGTAGAAGACATCATCGGAGAACGAGATTATAGCGATCAAGACTACGACGCAATAGGCAACCTCATCCATGAAGAAGCCCTCGAATGGATAAGCGGACAAAAATGCAACGTCACCATGGACATTGAATGGAACGTATCCGGAAAAATAAAAACCATCCAAAAAACCATCCACAAAGACGGAATCAAAGTAGGACTCAGTCACATCCACTTCGACTACGACGCCCTCGGAAACAGAACCCGTAAAACAGCCAAAGAAACCTTAGATTTCTCGGCCAATTACACCAATCAAACCCCAGCAAACTATACCTACGGAGTCGGAGACATCAAAACCACCTACTACGTAAGAGACGCCCAAGGCAACCCGATGGCCGTTTACACCAAAAAATACGATACCGACGACAATACCGCTACACTATGGGTAGAAGAACAAGCCATCTATGGCTCAGACCGAGTAGGACTCTACAGCCGACCACAACTCGGAGAACCCTTAGCAGAAGTTACCCTACAAAATGGAGCAGAAGCCACATTCGTAGGAGCAGTCGAAACAGGCGTAGAAGCCATCACCGCCTACCAAAACTGGATCACCACATCAATCCTACCCAAAGCAGCCATGGAAAACCTATGCCAATGCGACATCAAAAAACTCAACGGCGGAGAAAACAGCCCCTATACCGATGCAGGTACCCTCGCTCAATTCCTAGGAATAGCAGACCAAGGCATAGCCATAGCAGAAAACACCAACCACGAAACACAATTCTATGCCGTACTAGCCAAAAACTACCTAGGCAACCAAGACGCCTGTTTAGTCTATGACCAAGAAGGAAAACTCATGAAAGGCCTAGAACAAATCACCGACGTCAACACCAACAGTCGTCCAGTCATCGTAAACCTAACAGGCAGCAATAAATACGCCCTAATTACGCTCACCAACCAAGGCATCCCAACCTATCATACCATAGACATGGACCAATACGGTTATGGAGGAGCCAATGCAGCAGGAGCAGTAACCAGTGCCGTCAATCAACCCCTAACCAGCCTAACCAACACAACAGGCGTACAATACGGGTACCATTACACCGGATACGAAGACCATATTAACAACAAAACCATCGTTTACACCACACGAAGCCAACCATTAGCAGGACAAAGCGAAAAACTCGTAGAAGTACTCGCCATAGAACTCAACGAAAACGCCCCAATCACAGAACACGTACTATGGAGCACCACACAATGCGGAGATGGCGATATGGGCGAACTACAAATCGCACCCAACGGAGAAAAACTCGTGTGGCACAACCATAGCAAAAAGATCGCAGGCTTTGACCATAAAACCACGACGATTTATGAAATCGCATTAAACAGCGACAAAATCACATCCACAGGAATAAGCGCCAACGTTACCACAACAGGAGGAAGCTACGCCCCACAAGCAGGCATAGCCTACCAAGAGGACAGTGAAAACCTCCTTTATACCCAACACGACCTATACAACGCCACCAACAACACCAGTGGAGGGAAACTATGGAAATACGATCAACTAAACCTAACCAGTTTACCACTCTCCCAAAATTTAGTATATTTGTTAGGCGACATCAAAAGAGGAGTGAACGGAAACTTATACATACCCAACGTATACGAGTCAGGAGCAGATCTGCACCACTACAGTACACAAAATGGAGTAACAACGACCAGTAACATTTTCTCATCCTCAACAACAGAAGAACGCCTAAGTGGAACATTACCAACCCAAGT
>JAOASC010000003.1 GCA_025210295.1 Flavobacteriales bacterium
GAATAAGTTTTCATACATAAACCGATATGAACTATAGATGTTTAGTATCCTATAAATTCTTATTTCCTCATTAATTTATTTCCTAGGAAGCTCCATTTAAAATGAATGCCTGTTTGGAAGTATTGACCTAAGCTGTTTTTTCGTAAAATCTAAAAATCAATGAGCGTAAAAAAGAGCGTAGTGTTTGAGTGAAACGAGTTTTTAGCTCTTTAGCGAAGAGGTTTAATAGATTTAGATAAATCAGATTAAGTCTTGAATTTTTGTTTCTTTTGTTTCAAGACAAAAGAATAAGTTTTCATACATAAACCGATATGAACTATAGATGTTTAGTATCCAATAAATTCTTATTTCCTTATTAATTTATTTCCTAGGAATCCAATACTCCTCTTTTGCATCAAGCTCTTGAGTTAACTTTCTCGATAAAACAAAAAGGTAATCAGACAAACGATTCACGTATTGAATAACCAATTCATCAACATGAGCAGATTGTGTTAGTTCAATAATTAAACGTTCACATCTTCTACAAACAGTCCTTGCTATATGGCAATAGGAAACAACATCGTTTCCACCTGGTAAGGTGAAATTAGTCATAGCTGGTAAGCTTTGATCCATTTTATCGATAGCGGTTTCTAGATATTCAATGTCAGGAGTTTCAATTTTAGGAAGTTTTAATTTGGGTTTATCAGGATCTGCAGCTAGTTGAGCCCCCAGTGTAAAAATACGATCCTGAATTTCGATTAATGTTTTAATGTGGTACTTCTCTATTTTTTGTCCTCTAATTAATCCAATCCATGAATTAAGCTCGTCACTAGTACCGTAAGCATCAATTCTTACGTTAGATTTTAAGACACGTTTTCCGCCAAATAATGACGTTTCGCCTTTGTCACCAGTTTTCGTATATACTTTCATTTTTTTATTGACTATAATGATTTAAACCTTGAAGGTACATTTAATTAGATGAGGAACAAAGTACAAAACAGAGTAAAAAAATGTTTGGTACTTAAGTCGATGATGTATGCTGTAACTACCGAATATTATTTAATACTTCTAAAAGTTCTTCCTTAGTATCTAAAGTTACCAGCTTCATACGCGTTGGCTTGAAGTTTTCGATTCCTTTAAAATAGTTGGCATAATGTCTTCTCATTTCAACAATTCCAGTTCGTTCACCTTTCCATTTTACAGAGAAATCCAAATGTTCTTTTACGACTTGTACTTTTTCTGCTAAACTAATAGGAGGCATTTCAGTTCCATGTTGAATATAGTGTTTTACTTGATTAAAGAACCATGGAGCTCCAATAGCTGCTCGGCCAATCATAACACCATCAACACCATATTTGTTCTTGTATTCAACAGCTTTTTGAGGAGAGTCAATATCTCCATTTCCGAAAATAGGAATGTGCATCCGTTGGTTGTTTTTAACTTCACCAATCAAAGTCCAATCAGCTTCACCTTTGTACATCTGAGAACGTGTTCTGCCATGGATAGAAAGCGCTTGAATACCAACATCTTGTAAACGTTCAGCAACTTCAACAATATATTTGGAGTCGTCATCCCATCCTAGTCGAGTTTTAACAGTAACAGGGAGGTTTGTTGATTTTACGATCTCTTCAGTCATCGAAACCATCTTAGGAATGTCTCTAAGAATTCCTGCACCAGCACCTTTGCCAGCAACTTTTTTTACAGGACATCCATAGTTGATGTCGATAATGTCAGGATTGGCTCTTTCACAAATTTCGGCAGATTGTTTCATGGATTCAATATTGTTTCCAAAAATCTGTATACCAATTGGACGTTCATATTCAAAAATGTCAAGCTTTTGAACACTCTTTGCTGCATCTCGAATCAATCCTTCAGAAGAAATGAACTCCGTATACATAACATCTGCACCATATTTTTTACATAAAGCTCTAAAAGGAGGATCACTTACATCTTCCATTGGAGCCAATAGTAAAGGAAAATCTCCTATCTCTATATTTCCTATCTTTGCCAAAACAATTATTTTTTTGCCAAAAATAAACTATATCTGTGAATAACACTACTTTTAATTCGTTTAGTCCAATTCAATTGTTACTTTTATTTATCGGGGTAACATTTATTTCAGCGATTTTATTTTCGTTTTTAGGGGCTAGTCTAGCCAGTTTTCTGTTTGATATTCAGTTAAATGAAATCGCTTTAAGAGATTATGCTGTAATCGAAAACATTAGGGCAGTTAAGTTAATCACATTGTTTTCACATTTAGGAATGTTTATAGTTCCTTCTTTTTTACTGTTGTACATAGCTAAAACCTCATTTTTAGATTTTTTTATACCTAAACAATTGGGGAGTCGTTATTGGTGGATTATCCCGATCTTGTTGATAGGTGTTTCTCTATTAAGTGAATGGAGTTTGTATTTGAATGAACAAATTGATTTTAATGTATTCTCTCAAAAATTAGCCAATGATATAGCCATAAGTCAAGCAGAAAGAGATGAAACAATTCAAGCTTTTATTGGAGGGACATGGAGGAGTTTTCTAGTCAACACCTTTTTAATAGCTTTAGTGCCAGCAATAGGAGAGGAGCTAACTTTTAGAGGAGTCTTGCAACCTTTGTTGATCCGGGTGAGTGATAAAAAACATGCTACAGTAATATTTGTGGCATTCGTTTTTGCATTTATTCATTTTCAATTTATGGATTTCATACCACGCTTTGTTTTGGGAATAGTTTATGGTTATGTTTATTATTATTCAAAGAACATTTTTTCGACGATTTTGCTTCACTTTTTTAATAATTTTTTAGCACTGTCAATAGCATTTTATGCCGTGCGTAACCAGCAGGATTTAATGACCGAGTCTAGTGGTAATATTTTTATTTTAATCACAGGTCTTGTGTTTACTATTGGTGGATTGTTGCTGATACAAAAGAAGTAGTGTTATAAAGAGAATTTGTTAGCTAAAAACTTCGCTATCAAAGTGGAATAATTTATTTTTGGCAACATTAACACTAACACAACACTTCATGACCCGAAAATTCTGGAAAAGATTAATACTTATCGTAATACTTCTTCCTGTTCTTTTGTTTTTTTCTGTAGTCTTAATCGCCTATTGGAAGCAAGATAAAGTGGTTCAAGAACTTGTTACAACATTAAATGAAGATTTTGTAGGCGAAATAGAAGTGGAAGATTCTCATATCAGTCCCTTTGAGAATTTTCCATATATATCTATAGATTTAGATCATGTAAAAGTTTATGAAACCAAAGAGGATCATGAAGAACCTGTCGTAGATTTAAAAGATGTTTATGTTGGGTTTGACTTATGGACACTGTTGTCTGGAGAATACGATATCAAAGTTGTAGAGTTGAAAGATGGGTATATTCATGCGATACAACATAAAGATGGAGAGTTAAATATTACTAAAGCCCTAACTTCAACTAAACCAGTAGAGGAAATACAAGAAGACTTTCATATTCATTTAAAAGCAATTAAATTGTTTGATGTCGATATCTATAAATTAAATGAGGCCAATAATTTAATGGTAGAATCTTATACTGATGAGGCTAAAATATCTTTTAAATCAGATACAGCAAAAGTTTTAACAAGTGTTGACGCACAATTGGAAATGAATATAATAAAAGATGGAGATACAACATTTTTTAAGCATAAACATTTAAATATTAACAGTGAAATTGAGTACTTAAAAGAAGCGCAACAAATTATGATTAACCCCTCTGTTCTTGAACTCGAACATGCTACATTTAATGGAGAAGGTTTTGTCGATATATTAGATGATTTTTATATTGATTTGTCTTTGTATGGAACAAAAAAGAATTTTGAGTTGTTTATGGCTTTGGCCCCAGAAGAGTTATACCCAACGTTAAAGACATTTGAAAATGCAGGAGATATTGATTTTGATGTAAAAATTGCTGGAAAATCAACAGTTGGAAATACACCAATAGTAGATGCCGTTTTTAATTGTAAAAATGCTCACTTCGAAAATAGTGTTACGCATAAGAAAGTAGATGAGTTAAATTTCTCTGGTTCGTTTACTAATAATGGACTAAAAGGATTGGAAAATATGGAGTTTAGTTTAACTGATTTTACAGCAAAACCAGAAGCAGGAACATTTGCAACTAATTTATATGTAAAGAATTTTGATTCTCCAGAAATTAACATGACGTTAGATTCAGATTTTAATCTAGAGTTTTTGACTTCATTTATTAATGCTACAAGTTTTGAAGATTTACAAGGAGACATCCAAATGCATATGAAATTTCATGATATAGTTGATTTAACAAGACCAGAACGTTCAATTGAGCGATTAAATGAAGCTTATTATTCTGAGATTTTAGTTAAAGATTTGACATTTAAAACTTCATCTTATCATTTGCCGTTAGAGAATTTAAATACAAGGATAACTGTAGAAGGGCATCAAGCAGAAATAGAGTATTTCAATGCACAAGTAGGGAATTCTGATTTAGCAATAAACGGACATGTTTCAGATTTGCCAGCTATTTTGCATCATACTAACGATCATGTAACAGCTGATTTAGCAATAGTGTCCAAATTATTAGATATTCAAGAGTTAACTAAAACAAAAGATTCAACAGGTATAGATGAAAAAATAGATAATTTAAGTTTAAAGTTAAAATTTGTTTCAAGTGCAAGAAGTTTTACAGAGTCTCCTAATTTGCCAGTAGGAGAATTTTTTGTTGAAGACTTATATGTAACATTGGAGCATTACCCACATACTTTTCATGATTTTCATGGAGATTTATTTGTAGAAGATTCAAATTTTAGAATTATAGATTTTTCGGGAATGATAGATCAATCTGATTTTCATTTTTCAGGAAAATTATTGGATTATGAACGATGGTTAGAAACAGATCCTAGAGGAGATACCAAAATAGAGTTTGATTTAACTTCAAATCAGCTTCAGTTAGAAGATTTGTTTTCTTACAAAGGAGAAAATTATGTTCCAGAGGATTATCGTCATGAAGTTTTTAGTGATTTAAAATTGCACGGTTCAGCAGATTTACATTTTAATAAAGGTTTGCGTTCAACTGATGTCCAATTAACTCAAGTTGATGCTAAAATGAAAGTGCATCCAATGAAATTCGAAAATTTTAATGGGAGAGTACATATAGAAGATGAGCATTTAGTTGTAGAACAATTAAAAGGAGAAGTTGGGAGGTCCAAGTTTGATGTGGATATGAATTATTATTTTGGAGATGATGATGCTATTCGAAAGCGGGATAATCATTTTGGAATTAGAGCGCCACGTTTAGATTTCGATGAATTATTTAATTATAATAAGTCGCCAAGTGATTTAGCTCAGAGCCCCTCCGAACATGAAGAGGTCTTTAATATCTATACCGTTCCTTTTTCAGATATGACTTTTGATATCGATATTGATCATTTAAATTATCATCGTTATTTGTTAAAAGATTTGCATGCTCGATTAAGAACAACACCACAACATTATATTTATGTCGATACAATGCGTATGCGAGCAGCAGGAGGTGATGTGCTGTTGTCAGGATATTTTAATGGGTCAAATAAAGATAAGATTTATTTCAGTCCTAATTTAAAATTGAAAAACGTAGACTTAGATCAACTGTTGTTCAAGTTTGAAAACTTTGGTCAAGACCATTTAATATCGGAAAACTTACATGGAACCATTACTTCAAGAATAGCAGGGAAGGTTCATATGCATGCCGATATGGTTCCAATTTTAGATGATTCAGAAGTACATATGGATGTTTCTATTTTGGATGGGAGTCTAATTAATTATGCGCCTATAGTGGATTTAAAAGAGTATTTTGTAGATAAGAATGTTTACAAAGTTAATTTCGATACCTTACAAAATCATATTGATTATAATAAAGGAACGATAACTATTCCAAAGATGACTATTAACTCTTCGTTAGGTTATATGGAAGTTTCTGGAACTCAAGATATGGATTTTAATATGGATTATTTAATTAGTGTTCCGTTAAAGCTAGTGGCATCTACAGGGTATAAAAAACTCTTTGGAAAAAAGAAAGAAGAAGTCGATCCATCTCAAGAAGATAAGGTAGAGTATATAGATAAGAATAAAAAACAAGCTTTTGTCAGTTTAAAGATAAAAGGAAACATGGAGGACTATAAAGTGACGCTGGGTAGACGTAAAAAGTCGTAACTGATGTTTTTGAAACACAATGACCATCGGTTGGGGGTAAGCTAATTGTGTATTAAATCATTGTAGAGCTGTTGATGGAGAAGGTGTATATTTGCCAACTTTCGCCATACGCATTACACTATATGTCTTCCTCCACACACTATTAATATTGTTTATTATGAAAAATGGATTGCTTTTATTGCTTTTGTTATTGTTGAATTTAACCAGTTTCTCTCAGTTAGTAGCAAAAATTCATTTAAAAGAGCCTATAGAGGGTGTATGTGATAATGAAAATATTTATAGTCTGATGTCTTATCAGTAAGGGCAAGTTCAGACAGATCCCGGTCGAACGAAAAGCCAAATCGAAACAGATTTAAATCAATCAATAAAATATTTGGATAATAACCCCAAATTTAAGGGGAAAGGTTTTGTTTCTATTATTACCAATTGTAAAGGAGAGTTGTTAAGTGTAAGTGCACAATTCTTTAAAAAGAGAAACCCAGCTTTTGAAAAGGAGCTAGTTGAGTATTTTAAGTTAATTGAGTTGTGGAAACCTGGAACATATTATAAGAAAGAAGTAGATAGTGGGCGTACTTATTCTTTTAAAGTCAAAAAAGGAGAGTTAATATTGTATTGATTATTAAAATAAAAAGCAGGTTATTACCCGTTATTTAAAATAAAAGCACCAAAAAAGTAAAATAATTTTTTGGAGCTTTTTGTGAGTATAAGGGGAGGAGTTTTAGGAGATATAAAAAAAAGGTAAAAAAACTTTAGTTTGTAACTTTCTTTTAGACAGTGTTTTAGTGTTTAGTGTGAGGATAAAAATAAAAAAAGTTTGTTTTATTTCTTGCTGAAAAGAAAATGTTGTGTATCTTTGCACCCGCTCTACAAAACAACGGTTTTATTAACAGGGCGAGATTAAAAAATAAAATTTAAAGTTTTTCTTGCAGGTTTAAATATTTCATTTATCTTTGCACTCGCTTTTAAAAACAACGGTTTTGACAAAGCGGAAGAAAATTTAAAAATAGAAGTTCTTTGACTTATTGAAGTATAGTTTTTAGAAAGCATTTTAGAAACTAAAATAAAAATTAAGACTAGCAAACAGCAATACTTATATATTAAGTATAAGCAAATTGAAAAATTCTTTGAGATTAAACAGATTAAACTTTATAATTACAATGGAGAGTTTGATCC
>JAOASC010000004.1 GCA_025210295.1 Flavobacteriales bacterium
AACTCGAACTGACTATATTAATGATTTAATGATGCAATGCTATAATGGATTGAATCTTTTTCTTTATTCTTTGCTCTCTATTCTATCCTAACTTTCTAATTCGCTAATCAGCTTAATAGGCCGTACAATTCTCGATACTCCGCCTTTGTCGGAACTCGAACTGACTATATTAATGATGGAATGATTTAATGATGCAATGCTATAATGGATTGAATCTTTTTCTTTATTCTTTGTTCTCTATTCTATTTTCTAACCTACTTTCTAATTCGCTAATCACTTAATCTCTCGGTTGTAATACACTTTATAATAATGCATATCTTTTTGTTCATCATACCCTTGCTCTACAAAACGATGAATTGCATCAGGATCATTAAAATTCATTTTTAACTGAATATTAGTATCAAGTTTAATTGTATTGCTAATCGCCTTTTTTTCTCGTTGTAAAACAGGTTGAGAAATATCGAAAGAATCTGCTATTTCAATTTCGTACTCTTGTTCGTAGGCTTTTTTATAATCAACAAAATCTTCTTTCATCTCTTCTACTCCATCAAACAAAAAGTCATTAAACTCTTCTGTCTCAACATGATCATTTTCTTCGAAATATTTTACAGATTGAGAAATAAAATCTATTTCTTCTTTTTTGGTTTCATTATTTCCGATGACATCTTTTGCAAAAGACTTACATAAATCCATGTAAGCTTTTGTTTCATAATTTTCATCTTTTACAACATCTATGCTCAAAAAATCCTTTTTCCAATAACTTGCATCGTAATTGTTATTGTCTACAGTCAACACAATCAACCCTTTTTCACTTGAATTGAGAATTAAAGCTCCTTTATCTAACTTCTTCACACTAATCCCCTCTTCTGTTATTAATTTTAATTGTGTTTCATTCTCAGAAATTTGAAAAAAAGAATCTTTTCTTTCGGACTTAAAAATCCCAATAGCGTTTAACAACTCTCCCTCAAGATACATCTCATCAAAATAGGCAACAAATAAATCACCTGATTTGATATGAGGATGATTGGACTGATCGTATAAGTGTTTGACTATTTTTGCTGAATCTTCAAAAAACAACTCTTCACTTGCAAATGTATTTTCTGCTATTCCTTTTAGTACATTATAGGACAACTCTACTTCATGTACAAACTCATTTTTCTCTGTTAACTTAACAAAAGGCTTTAAGAAATAGTTTTCCAATATCTCTTTTAATTCATCTGTTAATTCTACAGGCTCATCTGATACAAAAATTGATTCCTCATTATGTTTATTCCCTACTCTATGAATGGCTAATTGTCCTAATTTAGAAGATTCTACATTTATCATGATCTACACTTTAAAAATTCGTTTGCAATATTACCAATATATTTGAATTGATAATTCTGTGAAACTTATATTTTTGTAACAATCTAATACTTTTATTTGTGTTACTTAAAATTTACAAAACCAATCAACCCTTAATTTTACTGCTTTTACCACTAATAGCACTGTTTCTTTGGGGACCGTCTTTCAATAATGAAAGTATTCAAATTGAAAACACTACTCCTGTTTACTCTTTTTTTATCACTAAAAGCATTATTTTTAATAAAATAATGGCACTATGTCTTATAGTGGCTACCGCTATTGTTATCAATGCAACCATCAATAAAAATGAGTTTTTCCAACAAAACTTATACATCCCCTCTCTAATCTACACCTTATTGATGAGTGCTTTACCTGAACTCAACACCCTACACCCCATCTTAATCAGCAATTTATTTATAGCCCTTACTTTTAGACGGCTAATTAACATCCATAGTCAAGTCAGCTGTAAATCTGAAATCTTTGACGCTAGTCTGTTTATCTTAATTTCTGGATTATTTTACCCTCCTAGTATTCTTTTTATCCCTATTATCTGGATCGCCTTAATGATTTTCAGGCCTTTTAGTTGGAAAGAGTGGGCAATTCCTTTTTTAGCCCTAGGACTATTCTCTATTTATTTTTATGCTAGTTTTCTATTCACAGAAAAAACAGAATATTATCAATTACAAAACATTATTGATTCTTCTGTATACAGCTCTTACAGCTACTTACCCACAACTTATGTTCTATCTTTTTTGGTTATTATCTTTTCTTTATTAGGTATCTATCAAATTCACAAAAAAAGAAAATACAGCTCTATACGCTACAAAAAGATGACAAGCACTATTTTAGCTTTTCTTATCTTAAGCGCTGCTTTATTTAGTTTTATTTACCTCAACAACAACAACCTCGAAGCGACTTTATTTACACTAATTCCTGTTAGTATCGCTCTTTGCTATTTTCTAATTTACTTTAAACAAAAGATAGTCACTGAACTAGGGTTTATACTCTTATTCACTCTTATTATTCTCAATAATTATTTATAACGAGGCTGTATAATATCGATTAACTTTTTTGAGTTTAAGCGCTTTAAACTAACTTACATCAACTAAAATTCCGAAAGTTTTTGTAATACAATTTCTTTCTTTCTACGAGATACTGGTATTTTTTTGTGATTGTTCATTAAAAGCACTCCCCCATCTTCTTTTAAAAATGAGGTTACGTGTTTAGCATTAACTAGGTACCTTTGATGACATCTTATAAAGCTATATGTTTCAAGTAATATTTCATAGTCTTTAATTGTCTTGGCTACCATAAGTTTGGTTCCATCATTAAAAAAGAATTGTGTATAATTTTGGCTTGATTCACAATAAACAATCTCTTTCAAAAAAACAAAATGTATTCTATCCTGTGTAGGAATTGCCAACTTTTTACTCATCAATTCAACACTATTCGCGTTGTCAATTAATAGATCCACATTGGACTGTGTGTAATGTTGCTGTTTTTCTTGATTCTCTTTAAAACGATGAATAGACTCCTTTAAATCCATAGGGTCTATTGGTTTTAATAAGTAGTCGAATGCTGAAAATTTTATTGCTTTAATTGCAAATTGATTAAATGCAGTTGTAAATATCACTTCATAATCTGTGTAATCATACGCTGCTATTCTTTTTAAATAGTCAAACCCTGTTCCTTTTTTTAAATCTATATCTAAAAAAATTAAATTAGGTTTCACCTCTTTAAACAACAACACTCCCTCATCTATTTCTGTTGACTCTCCTACTATTTGAACATCATTAGGAAACAAATACATCAAATCTTGTTTCAACGATTCTATTGCATCTATTTGATCATCAATTATTATAGCCTTTATTACCATCTATCAATTTTAGAAATCAAACTTAAAATTATTTTTTGGGAAAATTATCATTAACGTCATTTTTGAGCTCATCCTGTTAATTTAACGATTGGCATCTTAAATTTAACGATCGTCCCGGTGCCATTCTTTGGTGAAGAAAAGTTGACTTCTATGTTCTTTTTAGAGAAAGCGTTGATTCTTTTTTGAGTAATCTTCATTGCCAATGACTTATGACCAGTCTCTTTAAAATCGACTTGCTTTGCTGATTCAATCCCCACTCCATTATCTGAAA
This sequence comes from Flavobacteriales bacterium, assembly GCA_025210295.1. Taxonomy (NCBI): domain Bacteria; kingdom Pseudomonadati; phylum Bacteroidota; class Flavobacteriia; order Flavobacteriales; species Flavobacteriales bacterium. The sequence continues at coordinate 3,492 of JAOASC010000004.1, forward strand.
TTTCTACCAATAGAAACTCTCCATCTGCTGAAAAAGCAATTTGGATCTCACCTTTTTCGTCTACACTTTTATTAACGAAACCATGTAATATTGCATTTTCAATATAGGGTTGTACGATAAGAGGCGGAACAACAACTTCCTCTGTATCAATAGTGTGCTCTACATTAATCTGATATTCAAAGTTTTTATGTTGGAGTTTTTCTATCTCAATATAATTGGTTAAGAAATCTATTTCTTGTTGTAAAGGCACAACATCATCTTGTACACTATCTAATGATAAACGCATTACTTTGGCAAACTTTGTTAAATAACTTTTTGCCATTATCGGCTCATTATTACCAATATACCGATTAATCGAATTCATTGCATTAAAAAAGAAATGAGGATTTATTTGTAATCTAAGCGCTTGATTTTTTAATGTGTAAACTTCCTTTTCATTTCTACTTTTGTATTGAAAATAATAAAAGGTTCCTACTAATAGTAACAACCCCATAATAGAAATTGTCACAATTATATTTGAAGTGTTTTGGGCTTTTTGCGTTGCAATCTCCATATTTTTTAAGCTAATCAATTGCTCTTGATTTATACTATCTTGAAACTTCTTCATCTCATAGTCATACTCAATATTAGCTCTCATCAACATCCGTTGGTTTCCCTCATTACCGATACTATCTTTCATTTCAGTATAGATCTTATGCATTTCAAAAGCTTGAGCAAACCATCCTTTTTGTTCATAGGTTTCTGAAAGATTTAATGCTGCATCTTTCATTTTTTCAACATTTCCAGATTCTTTTGCTAATTGATAGGAAGCCTTACTATATTTTTCGCTTAAATCGTAATTTCCCTTTTCGAAGTAAATCAACCCTAAAGTATTCAGAGCAATAACTTTACTTTCAAAGTCATTATAAAACTCAGAGAACTCAAGCCCTTTTGAAACATAAAACAACGCTGAATCTAGATTTTGCATACAGTAATAAGTACTCCCTATGGATAAAGGCACCCCGACTTGAAATGAGACATCATCAAATTGCTGCACTCCTTTTTCTACTTCTTTGAATACATTTAATGACTTTTTATAGTTCTTCTGCCTCATATAGACCCCTCCTAAATTTGACAAACTATAATAGCGATCCCTTTCGTTCCCTAACGCCTTGCATATAACGATACTTTTATTGAAGTTTTCCTCAGCATTTTTATAATCTTCTAGGTCCGTATATATCAATGCAAGGTTATTGTATAGCTTTGCTACCCGAGCTTGTTCATCTAATTGTTCAAAAACTCTTAAACTATTGAAGAGGTGTTCTATCGCTTTTTTATAATCTCCCTTACGTGTATACAGTCGAGATAAGCTTTCATAAACACCTGCTTCCCCTTTCTCGTCCTTAGCTTTTATTTTTAACGCTAGCGCTTTAGACAGGTGTTCTATCGCCTTATCATACAAACCAGTAGTTAAATAAACGTTGCTGATGTTAGAATATGCAGCTGCTTCTCCTTTTTCATCACCATTTAACTTAGACAATGTCAACGATTGTTCAAAACAATCCAATGCCTTATCTAAATCTGGCAAGTAAAAATAATAACCTCCTTTGGCATTTAATGCTTTAACTTGATAATCAATATTATCTTTTAAAACAGCATACGTATACAATTGGTCAATAACGATTAAAGCACTATCTGTTCTTTCTGCTAAATAGTACTCCCATATTAAATCATCTAACGCTTTGCACCTAATTGAGTCCTCCAGTTTTTTATTTTCCCATTTTGACCAAAGGTCATCGTAGGAATTAGCTGACTGAGCCACCAAAACATTAACGACCAAATAGCATACAAAAGCTATTAAGGTTTTCCCTTGCATAAATAGCTTCCTTAATTTTAAGAAATCCAACCGTTTTTATCAAAGTTAGGTTTACGTTTCTCTAAAAACGCATTACGTCCCTCTTTTGCTTCTTCTGTCATATAAGCTAGTCTTGTTGCTTCTCCGGCGAAAACTTGTTGCCCGACCATCCCATCATCGGTAAGATTCATCGCAAACTTCAACATTTTAATTGATGTTGGTGACTTTTCTAAAATTTCTTGCGCCCATTGATATGCTGTGCTTTCCAATTCTGCATGTGGCACAACTGCATTCACCATTCCCATTTCATACGCTTCCTGAGCTGAGTAGTTTCTTCCTAAAAAGAAAATTTCTCTAGCTTTCTTTTGTCCGACCATTTTTGCTAAGTAGGCAGAACCATACCCTCCATCAAAACTTGTGACATCTGCATCAGTTTGTTTGAAGATTGCGTGTTCTTTACTTGCTAATGTCATATCGCAAACAACATGTAAACTGTGGCCACCTCCTACAGCCCAACCAGGAACAACAGCAATAACCACTTTAGGCATAAAACGAATCAAACGTTGTACTTCTAAGATATTTAAACGGTGACGTCCATCTTGGCCTACATAACCTTTTTCTCCTCTTGCTTTTTGATCTCCCCCACTACAAAACGCATACACCCCATCTTTTGAAGATGGTCCTTCTGCTGAAAGTAAAACAACTCCTATACTGGTATCTTCTTGCACATCATAAAACGCATCATATAATTCACTCGTTGTATGTGGCCTAAATGCATTCCTTACATCTGGTCGATTGAATGCTATTCGAGCTACTCCTCCACATTTTTTATAGGTGATATCTTTATATTCTTTTACTGTTTCCCAAGCTATATTTTCCATTATAATTTTGTTTTATGACTCCAGAGTTAAGACTCAAGATTTGATTAGGCGAACAAAGTTAATTAGATTCTTAATACGATTAACATGAGTTGGGGATAATTTATAGTTCGTTTATTTTGTCTCCATGAATAGAGTTAAAATAAATTCATAAAAAAAGGCCTACATTAAATGTAGACCTTTGTTAACTAATATAATATTCTTATCTTTTATTTTAGTAATTCTCTTGAGATGACTAATTTTTGAATTTCAGACGTTCCCTCTCCGATCGTACATAATTTAGAGTCTCTAAAGAACTTTTCTACTGGAAATTCCTTAATGTAACCATATCCTCCAAAGATTTGTACAGCCTCAGTAGAAACAGTAACTCCCACTTCTGAAGCTTTGTATTTTGCCATTGCAGAAAGTTTATTTACTTTTTCTCCTTTCATTAATTTATCTGCTGCTTGATACAATAGCAACTTAGCACCTTCTATCTCTGTAGCCATATCTGCTAACTTGAAAGAAATTCCTTGAAAACTAGCGATTGGTTTACCAAATTGCTCACGTTCTTTTGCATAATTAATTGAAGCTTCTAACGCTCCTTCTCCAATTCCTAAACCTAAAGAACCAATAGATATTCTTCCTCCATCTAAGATTTTCATTGCTTGAATAAATCCATCTCCAACTTCACCTAAGATATTGTCTTTATGAACTCTACAATTATCAAAAATCACTTCTGCAGTTTCAGAAGCTCTCATTCCTAATTTATCTTCTTTCTTCCCTGCTAAGAATCCTTCTGTACCTCTTTCTACAACAAAAGCTGTCATACCATGCGAATCTAGCAATTCACCAGTTCTTACAATCACTACAATACAGTCTCCTGATTTACCGTGTGTAATAAAGTTTTTAGAACCATTGATCACCCAATAGTCTCCATCTTGTTTTGCTGTACATTGCATTCTTCCAGCATCAGAACCTGTATTAGCTTCTGTTAATCCCCAAGCACCTATCCACTCTCCAGTGGCTAACTTTGGCAACCATTTTTTCTTTTGCTCATCGTTCCCAAATTTCAAAATATGGTTGGTACATAATGAGTTATGTGCGGCAATTGACAATCCTATTGAACCACATACTTTAGCTATTTCTCTAATAACCATGATGTATTCGTTATACCCCATTCCAGCTCCTCCATATTCTGTTGGTACTAAAACTCCCATTAAACCAAGTTCTCCAGCTTTTTTAAACAACTCTACTGGAAACTCTTGAGATTCATCCCATGTCATCACATTAGGGCGGATTTCTTTTTCAGCAAAATCTTTTACCATTTGCTGAATCATGCTTTCATTTTCTGAAATATCAAAATTCATAATTGTTGTGTGTATCTTTAGTTTGTGTAAAAATAATAATTTTATGCTGACTAGTAGCTGACTAAACTTGTTATTTTATCAGAATATGACTTTAATTTTTCAGCTCCCTCTAAAAAAGCAAGTTCAACTAAAAACGAAAAACCAGCGACATTTCCACCTTGTTTAGTAATCAATTCAGAAGCCGCAACAGCTGTTCCTCCTGTAGCTAACAAATCATCATGAACTAAGACGTTCATTCCTGGAGTAATGGTATCAACATGCATTTCTATTTCAGCACTTCCATATTCTAAATCATATTTATGACTTATCGTTTTATAAGGTAACTTTCCTTTTTTACGAATTAAAATAAAAGGTATTCCCAATTGAACTGCTACTGGGAATCCAAATAAAAACCCTCTACTTTCAATTCCGGCTATTGCATCTACTTTTCCTTCTATTTTTGCTGCAAACTCTTTAATGATTTCTGCCGACAATTCAGCATTTTCTAATACAGGAGTAATATCTTTAAACATTATCCCCTCTTTTGGAAAATCAGGTACATTTCTGATTGCCTGATCTATTCGTTGTTTCAAATCCATTTTATTTTACTGTTAAGTACCTTACAATTTTACGGTATAATTCATCATTTACCAAATCTGAGTTTTGAATGTTTTGAACACTTTGATACTTCCCATGATTTATTCGATACATCACCAATGAATTTGCGATATTCCATTTAATATAAGGGTGTCTTTTCAGCTCTTCCTTTGTTACGGTATTGATATTTATTTTATCGATTAATGTTGTGTCTAGGGTTAATCGGTCTTTATTTTGTTCGATCACCTCTGGTTGTATTCCATACACTTCTTTTAGTTGTTCTACGGAATAAAAACCTCCCAATTTTTCTCGATAATTCACTAGCTTTTTTGCATAATAACTTCCTATTCCTTTCATCCTTTTAAAAGCAGTGGTATCTGCAGAGTTGACTTCTATTATCACTTCTATTTTTTTCGATTTTTCTTTCTGATGAACTATTGGATAACACCTAAAATCGACGGGTAATTTTGTTATAAAAGCACTTTCAAAGCCTTTTGACGTTACATTTTCTAATGCTATATAAGCCATTTCCCAATTAGGATAAGCTTCTGAATAATACTTGTACTCATCTTGCTCTTTCTTATAATACACTTGACCTAAAGGCGTCAACTTTTGATAAACTGGCTGAGGGCTAATCAGGTATACTATCCTGTAATTTTCTTGTTTTTTCTTTGGTTTTTGAGCAGGTAAAACGATATAGGGCTCTAGTTGTTGATACTTTTCTTCATCTATGACATACAGTTTTTTAAGATCTGTTTTCTTTTTAAACCGAAAGCCTTTTGATCTATACTTAACAATTGATGCTGCTTGTTTTGTAGAAAAGCCTAATTGCTCCCATTCTTCCTGTGTAGCTTCATTAGGATTAAATTGAAACAGTGTTACTTTTTCTTTTTTTAATTGTGCTTTATAATCTTTTTCTTGATTAGACAAGCGTTCAATTCTTCCAACTTCCTTTACACTGATCTCAACTGGAGACGCTGTTTTTAAAAAATAATCTTCAATAAAAAAGTAGAAAAATGATAGCGCCAAAAGTACGGTTAACACAAACAAACCTTTACGCTCGGAACTTGTGCTTGAAAAGTATTCTTTTAATTTAAAAGACATGTTCTATTATTTTATAAAACACAATACACCAAGCTTATAGCAAGTTAATTAATTTTCTTCGTTAAGGCATTAATTTTGATGAGGAAAAGTGAAAAAGGCTATTCTTTATAGAAACAAACACCTTACATTTGAAATGTGAAAAAATTATTCTAATCTTTAATCTTATCACAATAAGGCTATATGCCGTAGATGAAAATCTTTAGTCCTGCTTCGGTGGGACTTTTTTTACTCCTTATTCCTCACTTCCCACTAAATACCCTCCTGTCCAAGCTGCTTGAAAATTAAACCCTCCTGTTAACGCATCAATGTTTAGGACTTCACCAACAATGTGCATGGTGGGATATTGCTTTGATGAAAAATTGGAAAAATTGATTTCCTTTAAATCTACTCCTCCACAAGACACAAACTCTTCTTTGTTGGTGCTTTTTCCGTTAATTTGAATTTGAGCGTTTTTAATCACTTCTTGTAAACGGTTTAAATCTTTTTTACCCACTTCAGCCCAATTGCGCTCTTTGGGTATTTTGGAATATTCTACTAATGACACCCAAAGTCTTTTAGGTAACTCAAATAAATTAGTATTAATAACTGATTTCTTAGGATGCAACACCCTCATTTCAGAAAAAGTGCTTTTGATATCCTCTACATCATAGTTTAAACACCAATCAATCTGAATGGTAAACTTATAATTTAATTGATGTAATTCTCTGGCTGATATTGCAGATAACTTTAAAATTGATGGTCCACTAACGCCCCAATGCGTAATTAATAACGGCCCAGATTCTTTAAACTTTGTTTGAGCTATTTTAACTCCTGCAAATGGCGCTACAACTCCTGCAAGATTTCTAAAACGTACGTCTTTGGTATTAAATGTAAATAATGATGGGATATTTTCTATTGTTTCTAACCCTAACGCATTTAACTTTTTTAAGACTGGCTGACTGTTACCTCCTGTAGCTACTACAATCTTTCTAGCTGTAAACTCCTGCTCAATTGTTTTAACTTTCCAAAACTCATTTTCTTGATAAAAGTCTACTACTGTTTGTTGTTTCTTGACCTCAATCCCTAAGCGATTTACTTCCGAAAGAAAACAATCAATAATCGTCTGCGAATCATCTGTAATTGGAAAAACTCGATTATCGTCCTCTATTTTTAATGATACTCCCCTACTTTCAAACCATTCCATGGTATCTCCTGTCATAAACTGACTAAATGGCCCCATTAACTCTTTATGTCCTCTTGGATAAAACTTCACCAATTCTCTTGGAACAAAACAAGCATGTGTCACATTGCACCTTCCTCCTCCAGAAACTTTTACTTTACCCAACACTTGCTTCCCTTTTTCAAGGATTACAACTTTTTTATTGGTATATCGTTCAGCATAGTTTATCGCTGCAAAGAAACCTCCTGCACCTCCTCCTATGACTAATAAATCTTTTACTTCACTCATTTTATTTCTTCATTACATTACCACATCCAACATAAAAACTATTGCTTTCCTCCAAAAACCTGAACTGCATACACCTTGTTTTCTTCCTTTTCAACAGCGATTGCTACCCCTGTAGTATAATACCCCTTAGTGATGATATTCTTATAGTGTCCTTTTGAATTTCGCCACATCTTCACTAAATCATTCGCTATAGCTTCATCACTATTGTTGACATACAACCTTCCCTTTTTATCAGTTAACTCTATACTATACAATGTATAGGCTACATTCTCACCAACAAAACTAGCATCTCCTCCTACTAAGGCCACTCGTTTCTGAGGTGTTTTAGTCTTAGATTTGTTTTGAATATGAGACAATTTGCCTTTCTCTTTCATCCAAATTACATGCAATTTTGCTGCTTCTTTTAATTGAGGATTCACTTTCAATCCCTTAAGTTTTTTCTTAGCTCTTAGACTATCTATTTTATGATAAACTAAACCTTCTATAGCCTTAAGCTCCTGATCTAAATCATTTTGAAATAGATTATTTTGCCCCATAGAGCAAACACTAAATAGTAAAAACGATATTAACAACAACTGGAACTTAATCATATAATGGCGTATAATTTATTTTATATTTTTGATTGAAAACTGGTAAAAAAGCGCTCTTTGCTTTTGGTAACTTTTCTTTTCTCCCTTTATACGTTTTTTGTTCTTTTTTGTTTTCTAAAATATCCTCAACAGCAGAGGCGATTCTAAAAAACTCCCCATTTTCGATGTTAAGCATCAGAATTATTTGAGTCCCTTTTAAATCAAACATATTTAATACTTCATAAGCTCCTATTGCTCCAGAATGCTCATAAAAAAAACGATCTGTCCGTGTGTTTTGATAAATCCCATAACCTTGTTTATCAGCAGTAGGTTTCCCATTATTTAACAAAACTGGTGTTAACATTTTTTCTACTGTACTTAATTGAAGTAACTGCCCATCTAGTAATGCTTTATTAAAAAGATTCATATCTTCGACCGTGGAGCATATATATTTATCTCCATATATATCGTTTGAATACAATAATTCACCTTGATCATCATACTTATAGTAGACTTCCTCTCTTTTATACCCTTCTTCTTCAGTTCTTAAGTAACTAAACACCTTTTCTGGGTTATTATTTTTTGTATTAGGCAAGTACAAAAAAGAGCTTTCCATTTTACAAGGAATAAAAATGTTTTTTTCTAGATAATCAGCATACTTCATACCAGATATCCTTTCAACTATACTTGCCAATATCGTATAAGAGACATTGCTATATGAATATTTTGCTCCTGGTTCAGCTAGTGGTTCTGGTTGATACTCTTTAAAATACCTTAACACATCGGCGTTGGTAAAACGATACTCTTCTCTTTCCTCTAAATAACTACCTATCTTATCAAAATGTCCGCCTCCATTTATAGCAGCTATACCAGAAGTATGTGACAATAAATGATGAATTGTTATTCCTGTTTTGGTTATCTCAGGTAAATAATCATGAACATCATGCTCTAAACTTACCTTTCCCTCATCCACCAACATTAAGATACAAACTGCTGTCAATGTTTTGGTGACAGAAGCTATTCTTACAGGGTAAGAAAGTTTTAAAGTATCTCTTGTTTCTATATTAGCCCACCCCAGAGATCGCTTATAGATTAGCTCTCCATCTTTTTGAACCAATATACTACCATTAAACATTGATTTATTATATCTTGCTAAAATCAATGAATCTATACGTTTTGCAATAGCTAAAGAATGTCCTTGAGCACTACAAACAAGTACCATTAGCAACAATATAATAGGGAGAATTATTTTTTTCATAAGCATCTGACTTGAGATAACAATTGGAATTTAATCATATAAGGGAGCATAATTGATTTTATATTTTTGATTAAAAACAGGTTCAAATTTTACCTCCTTTTTAGTAAGCTGTCCTTTTGATGGTTCAGACCTTTCATTTTCTTTACCAATCAACCTTAAAATTGCATGATGCAACCTCCAATATTCATTACTGTTCGTATTCATTAATAAGATAAATTGATTTCCTTTTAAATCAAACATATTCCTAGCTCTAAATGCTGCTAAAGCACCTCCATGCTGATAAAGAACACCTAAAGCTTGTTCATATTGATAGATTCCATACCCATATTTACTGTCACATAATTCATCATTGTTTAATTTTGCAGGAGTTAACATTTTATTCAACATCTCTTGATTAAGAATTTCACCATTGATTAAAGCACTATTGAACTTATTGAGGTCTTCTACTGTAGAGCAGATGTACTTATCCCCATATTTATCACTTGACCATTTAAGGATTCCTTTTTCATCATAAGAGTAATAAGGTCTTATGTACTGAAACCCTTTTTTATTAACCGCATAACTTAATACCTTTTCTGGATTTGTATTTTGATCATTAGGCAAGTATAAAAAAGAATTTTTCATCTGTAATGGTATAAAAATATTCTGTTCTAAATACGCAGAGTACTTCATTCCTCCTATACGCTCTATCAAACTTGCTAAGATCGTATAACTAATATTACTATAAACATGCTTTTCACCAACCTTATTCTTAGGTTTAGGGCGCTGTTCTTTAAAATACCTCAACACATCATCATTTGTTGTTCTGTTATCCCCTCTATTTTCGCCGTACTGCTCAACATCATGCCCTCTTCCATTGATGTATGCTATCCCTGAAGTATGAGACAATAAATGATGTATTGTAATTCCTGACTTTTCTATTTCGGGCAAATAAACATTAATATCTTTATACAAATCGATCTTTCCTTCTTGGGCTAACTTTAAAACACAAACAGCAGTAAACGTCTTAGTCACTGAAGCTATCCGCATGGGGGCTTGTAATTCTAGTGTATCTCTTTGTTCTATATTTGCCCAACCAAAAGCTCTTTTATAAACCACTTTTCCTTCTTTTTGAACTAAGACACTACCACTAAACAAACCTTTGTTATAACGAGACATTATTAAAGAATCAATTCGTTTGGTTAGATTTAAATATCGTTCTTGAGCGATTCCACTCCAGCTATAAAACAAAACAATTAGAAAAACAATTTTATGCATATTATTGATTGTTAATTAAGATAATCCACTTATAACACCATAGCTATCGATAACCATCCCTTCAGAAGCTGGAACAGATGGCAAACCTGGCATACGCATCATATTCCCTAAAATTGGAATAATAAAGCCTGCACCTACTGCATATTCAAACTCTCTAACTGTAACTGAGAAACCTTGGGGTCTTCCTAATAATTTTGCATTATCTGAAAACGATTTTTGTGTTTTTGCCATACAAACAGGTAAATGAGCTAACCCCAAGGCTTCAATTTGACGAATATCCTTTTCGGCCTTAGGAGAAAACTCTACCTCATCCGCTCCGTAGATTTCTTTCGCTATCGTATTTATTTTTTCTTTCACTGGAAGCTCCCAATCATACAAAGGTTTAAATTGGCCATTTTGATTTTCAATTGTTTGTACAACAACTTTTGCCAATTCTGTCATTCCTTCTCCTCCTTCTGCAAACCCATTAGCTTCAACTGCTTTTATCTGTTTTTGGTTACAATAGGCTTGAATTAGCGCAACTTCTTCGGCTGAATCATTGGGGAATGAATTAATTGCCACAATCGGTGTTACGCCAAACTTTTGCATATTTTCGATATGTTTCCCTAGGTTTTCTAGCCCTTTTGTTACCTTCTCTACACTTGGAATATTATACTCCTCTTTTGTTGCACCACCATGATGTCTCAATGCTCTAACAGTTGCCACCAACACTATTGTTTTAGGTTTTAAATCGCCTGCTACACATTTGATATCCAAGAACTTTTCTGCACCTAAATCAGCTCCAAATCCAGCTTCTGTTATCGTATATTTAGCCAAAGACATTCCCATTTTAGTTGCGATAATTGTATTCGTCCCCTGGGCTATATTTGCAAAAGGTCCTCCGTGAATAATTGCCGGATTCCCTTCTAGTGTTTGAACTAAATTGGGTTTAATCGCATCTTTTAACAAAATAGCCATTGCATTCTCTGCATTTAGATCTCTTGCATAAACTGGTTTTTTATCAAATGTAAATCCAACAAAGATATTTCCTAACCGCTGTTTTAAATCATCAAAGTCCTTGGCCATACAAAGAATGGCCATCACTTCTGAAGCTGGTGTAATATTAAATCCATCCTCTCGAGGAATTCCATTTGTAGGACCTCCCAATCCAATTGTAATATTTCTCAATGCCCTATCATTCATATCCATGACACGCTTCCAAACAATCGTTCGTGGGTCAATTCCTAAATTTCTTGTCTTGCTTTGGATATTATTGTCAATCAATGCTGCCAATAGGTTATTCGCTTTTTCAATTGCAGAAAAATCTCCTGTAAAATGTAAATTGATATCTTCCATTGGTACCACTTGGGCATACCCCCCTCCAGCAGCACCACCTTTTATTCCAAAAACAGGACCTAAGGATGGCTCTCTTAATACAGCTATTGCTTGTTCTCCAATTTTATTTAACCCCTCGACTAAGCCAATAGAGGTTGTTGTTTTCCCCTCTCCAGCTGGAGTTGGCGTTATAGCAGTTACTAAAACCAAGTGATTTTCTTCAACTTTATTGGCATCAATTAAACTCAATGGCAGTTTAGCTTTGTATTTACCATACATTTCTAAATCTTCTTCATTAATGTTTAATTTTTGAGCAACTTGAACAATATGTTCCATCTCATTTTTTTGTGCAATTTCTATATCAGACAACATAATTTTATGACTTTAATTTTCCTTTTGTAAAAATACAGTTTTATCTTTTTAGAAATTAAAACAAATGTCATTAATTAACCATTAGTGAATAATCCACACACTTCTAATACTCCCACTAATATTTTCACTATTTTTACTTCTCGGAAATGAGCAATCAGTTAACTAACATACTAAAAAAATATTGGGGCTTTTCTACTTTTAGACCTTTACAAGAAGAAATTATCCAACATGCTTTAGATGGAAAAGACACATTAGCTTTACTCCCTACTGGCGGAGGTAAATCTATTTGCTTTCAAATTCCAGCGCTTGCGCAAGAAGGTATTTGTATAGTAATCTCCCCCTTGATTGCCCTCATGAAAGATCAGGTTGAAAACTTAAAAAAAAGGGGAATCCAAGCTATCGCTTTAACCAGTGAAAAATCTAAAAAAGAAGTCGATTACCTTTTAGACAATTGTATTTATGGTAAAGTTAAATTCTTATATGTCTCTCCTGAACGACTCAAACAACCTTTATTTATTGAGCGCTTTAAAAAGATGCCTGTAAATTTAATTGCTATTGACGAAGCGCACTGCATTTCTCAATGGGGATATGATTTTAGGCCTCCATATTTAGAAATAAAAGCACTTAGAGTACATCATCCTAACATCCCGTTTTTGGCTTTAACTGCTACAGCAACTAAAGAAGTGGTTGATGATATACAAGAAAAACTTGCATTTAAAGCAAAGGCCGTTTTTCAAAAAAGTTTTTACCGTTCTAACCTACAATATGTCGTACTAAAAGAGGAAGATACGCTAGGAGCTTTGCTCCGCGTCATCCGAAGTATAAAGGGCTCTGGAATTGTTTACGTTAGAACTCGAAGAGCGACTTTAGAAATAACGCAATTACTCACTAGTCAAAATATTTCTGCTACGTTCTTTCACGCTGGACTCTCTATTGATGATCGTCTCCAAAAGCAAAAAGACTGGCAGGAAAACAGAATCAGAATTATGGTTTCTACCAATGCATTTGGTATGGGGATTGACAAACCTGACGTGCGCCTAGTTGTCAATTTAGGACTTCCTGATTCGCTTGAGGCTTATTTTCAAGAGGCTGGAAGAGCTGGAAGAGACGAAAAGAAAGCGTATGCTGTATTGCTTACAAATGCTGATGATAAACTTCAAATCGAAAACAAGGTTGCGCTACAATATCCCAATCGAGAAACCATCAAAAAAGTTTATTATGCAATTTGTAATCATCTAAGGATAGCTATTGGATCTGGACAAGAACTACAAACACCTCTCGACTTTAAAGCTGTGAGTGAGAGTTTTAACATTAAATACGCTACTGTTATTCACGCTTTTCCTTTTTTAGAACGAGCAGGGTATTTTTCCCTTTCTTCTCACATTGCTCATTCCTCTACAATTCAATTCTTAGTACAAGGAAATGACCTTTATGAGTTTCAAGTAAGAAACTCAAACTATGACAACCTGATTAAATTATTATTAAGAAGTTATAGCGGACTATTTGAAACCCATGTTAGAATAAAAGAAACTGATATTAGTAAACGTTTTCGTACTACTCCATCAAAAATAAAAACTCTGCTTCATGACCTACATCAATTAGAAATCATTGAATACATTCCTGCTTCAGAGTTTCCTATTATTACATTTCTTCAACCGCGAGTAGATCTTAAACAACTGAGAATTCCTAAGGAGATTTTAGAAGAAAGAAAAAAATTGGCACAACATAAAGCAGATAGTGTTATTGAATACGCTACTGAAGATTCTGTATGCAGAAGCATTCAGCTCTTAAACTACTTCAATGACCAAACCGCTCAACCTTGTGGTAAATGCGATGTCTGCCTTTCTAAAAAAACACCTGTTAACTTATCAGACACGGAATTTAAAACGATAGAAAGGCTGATATACTCCTATTTAAAAGACTCTCCTATAGTACCTAAAAAATTAATTCAGCTTCTAAAAAAAGATGCCAATAAAGACGAATCTCTATTTGTTTTAAGATGGCTGATCGACAATGATAAAATAGCTTTTAACTCCAACAACGAGCTAACGTATAATAACTAGGCATATTCTGCTAATTCCATCCAACGGAGTGTTTTTTCGTCCAACTCTTCCATTAAAGCAGTTAAACGTTCAGAAACTTGAGTCATTTTTTCATATGCTAAATCTGGATTATTTAGTTCACTAGATAAAGTTTCTTTTTCTGCTTCTAAAGCTTCTATATCTTTTTCTAACTGATCAAACTCTCTCTGTTCTTTATAACTTAGCTTTATTTTATTTCGTTTAGGTTCTTCAACTTTTTCAGCTTTATTTTTTTCAGCTTCTTTTTGAATTTTCTCTTGTTGTATTTTTTTATCTTCTTGTGCTTTTAACTTTTGAAACACTCGATAATTAGCATAACTACCAATCACATCATCTATGGTTCCGTCGCCATTTAACACAAATAAATGGTCAACTATTTTATCCATAAAGTATCGATCATGTGATACTACAATTAAACAACCTTGGAACTCCGAAAGGTAATCTTCAAGAACCTGCAAAGTAAAGATATCTAAATCATTCGTTGGCTCATCTAAAATTAAGAAGTTGGGATTTTTCATTAAGATTGTCAATAAATACAGTCTTTTTTGCTCCCCTCCACTTAGAGTATGTACATACTGAAAATGTGTTTGAGAAGGAAATAAAAAACGCTCTAGTAATTGAACTGCGGTAATCTTTTTTCCTCCAGCTAAAGGCAAATATTCTGCGATATCCCTGATCACTTCTATTACCCGTTTTTCCTCTTTCAGTTGTAACCCTTTTTGATTATAATATCCGATTACAACTGTTTCTCCCAGCACTACTTTCCCAGCATCAACAGATTCCAAACCATTAATAATATTCAACAAAGTTGACTTCCCAGCACCATTAGCTCCAACCAACCCAACTTTTTCACCACGTTTAAATGTATAATCAAATTTATCTAATATGATTTTCTCTCCATACGCTTTAGAAACCTTATGCAATTCCAAAATTTTAGTTCCTAAACGCTCCATTTTTACATTAATCGCAACTTTCTTCTCTTCAAAATTTTGTTTTGCTTTAGCCTTAGTCACATAAAAATCACTAATTCTAGCCTTAGACTTCGTTCCCCTTGCTTTGGGCTGTCTTCGCATCCATTCCAGTTCTTTTCGTAACAAGTTTTTAGCCTTTCCTACTTCTGCTTCAGCTATTTGATATCGTTCAGCTCTCTTTTCCAGATAATAAGCATAACTTCCTTTATACCTATGCAAACTTCCTCTATCAATCTCTAAGATTTCATCACAAACTCGTTCTAAAAAATAACGGTCGTGTGTCACCATAAAAAGAGAAATATTGGTAGTTGTTAGATAATTTTCCAGCCACTCAATCATGTCCAAATCCAGGTGATTGGTTGGCTCATCTAGAATCAATAAATCTGGTTCTTCAATAATTACTTTTGCTAAAGAGAGTCTTCTTCTTTGTCCTCCTGACAACAGCGCCACTTTCTCATTCATATTATGCAAACGCAATTTAGAAAGTACTTCTTGAATATTACTTTCTTTACTCCATGCATCCAACTCTGTTACTTTATCAAATGCCTCTTGAAGTTTATCGCTATCTTCTGGGTTTTCTAAACATTTTGAATAAGCTTTAATCGCTAACAAAGCCTCATTTTCAGTTTCAAAAACCGTTTCAAAAACAGTCAAGTTTTCATCATAGCTAGACTCTTGTTGTAAATACCCAACATTAATCCCTTTTCTATACACCACTCTACCACTATCTGGGACATCTTTATTGGTCAGGCAGTTCAACAAACTTGTTTTCCCACTACCATTTTTTGCTACTAGCGCAACTTTTTGCCCTTGATCCACACCAAAAGAGATGTCTGTAAACAATGCTTTTTCACCGTAATTTTTCGACAAATTCTCAACAGAAAGATAATTCATAAACTAAGCTTTATTAATTCAAACCAAAAAGCCCTTAACAACAAGTGCTAAGGGCTCTTAAATCAAACAAAAGGAAAAATAGAATTACTTCTTATTTCCAAAATATTTTTTCTCCTTGATACGAGCAGATTTACCTCTTAACTCTCTTAAATAGAAAATTCTAGCTCTTCTTACAGCACCATGCTTAGTAACTTTAATTCCATCAATAAATGGTGAGTTTACAGGAAAAATTCTTTCAACAGCTGTATTCCCAGATACTTTACGAACAGTAAATGTTTCTGAAGCTCCACTATTTCTTCTTTGTAAAACTACACCTTGGAAAGACTGGATTCTCTCTTTGTCTCCCTCTTTAATTTTATAATCAACGATAACTGTATCTCCTGCTTTAAATTCAGGCCAATTTTTTATTTCGTTAATTTCGTTTGATATCTCTCTGATTATGTCCATGACGTATAATAATATAAATGTCTATTTCTCAATTCGGGGTGCAATGATACAACTTTTTTTTCATATAGAAAGCCTTTATTCATTTTTATTTTAAAAAAGCGTATGCAAGTATACCACTAAAAAGTTAAAATAATGTGAATTAGCTTCTCTATTCAATCAATAAACTTTATTTTTGGGCTTTTAACGTCACCTAAAAGTAATACTACCGCTTATGCCAAAGGTTCTTAGAATCATTAACCGTTTTAATATTGGAGGACCGACTTACAATGCGGCTTATTTATCGAAATATTTAAGCGAAGATTTTGAAACCTTACTTGTGGGGGGACAAAAAGACGAATCAGAAGACAGCTCTGAGTTTATTGTTGAAAAACTAGGTTTATCTCCAATCATTATCCCAGAAATGAAACGAGAAATAAACTTTAAAGACGATAAAATAGCTTATCAAAAGCTCAAACAAATCATCGCTGATTTTCAACCTGACATTGTACATACTCATGCATCTAAAGCTGGGGCAATAGGAAGATTAGCGGCTCGTAAAATGAATGTTCCTGTAATACTTCATACTTTCCATGGTCATGTTTTTCATTCATATTTTGGAAAAGCCAAAACGACCATGTATAAAAATATAGAGCGTTATTTAGCCAAAAAATCTTCCTCTATTATTGCAATCAGTGAAATTCAAAAAAGAGAACTTGTTCAAGAGCATCATATTTGTACTGCTGAAAAGGTCAAAGTAATTCCGCTAGGTTTTGATTTAAACAGGTTTAGAGAAGACACTACCAATAAACGGAATAATTTTAGAACAGAATGGAACATTTCTAAGCAAACAATAGCAATTGGTATTATAGGTCGATTGGTTCCTATAAAAAACCACCATTTTTTTTTAAGAGTAGTCAATAACATTCGCCAACTCACTCAACAAGAAGTTCGTTTTTTTATTGTAGGAGATGGTGAATTAAAAGCAGATTTAATGGACTACTGTAACACCCTTAACTTACCATATACAACTCGCAAAGACACCCCCGCCCTTGTTACATTCACAAGTTGGATTAAAGATATTGATCGTGTTAATGCTGGTTTAGACATTATTACATTGACCTCTAAAAACGAGGGAACACCAGTTAGCCTCATCGAGGCTCAAGCTTCTTCTAAACCTATTGTTTCTACAAATGTAGGAGGGATAGAAAATGTTGTTAAGCTCAACAAAACCGCCTTTTTATCAGCCATAGATGATGAAGAGACTTTTACGCAAAACCTACTTAACCTTATTCATAATGCTCAACTAAGAGAACAGATGAGCCATAATGGACAACACGTTTTTGAATCCTTTCATTTCCAACGATTAGTTAAAGATATGGAGGCTCATTATTATGAACTATTGGGTAAAAAGCATTCTAAAAAAATACAATAACCAGACTTTAAATAAAATAATTAACTTTGCTTGTTTAAATATCGTCATACAAGTTATATGAGAACTTTATTTATTTTACTATCATTAAGTGTGTTTTTTATTACGAGTTGTTCTGTCAACTCCCATGTACTACTAAAAACTCCTAGAGATTTTGTCTTTGACACGCCACCTGAAAAACCTCAAGAGGAATACGTTATTTCTCCCAACGACATTTTAAAGTTTAAGCTCTATTCTAATGATGGATTTATCATTATAGATTTAGCTTCTGGAGCTAAATCCAACAACAGTTCATTCGCTCAAACGATAAAATACACTGTGGATTATCAGGGTATTACTTCATTACCAATTATCGGTGATATAAAAATTTCTGGATACACTATTAGAGAAGCCATTACTATGCTTGAGGAGAAGTATGCGGACTTTTATGTAGATCCGTTTATCCAATTAGAAGTCATCAACAAAAGAGTTGTTGTTTTCCCAGGGACAGGAAGTGGAGCAAAGGTACTAACACTTGAGAACAACAGCACCAAACTCATTGAAGTTTTAGGTTACGTTGGGGGAATTTCAGAAAAAGGAAAAGCAGCTAGAATTAAAGTACTAAGAGAAACTAAAGAAAAAAGAGAAATTTATTTAATCGATCTTTCTACAATAGATGGAATCAAAGATGCTGATATGATTGTTCAAGCTAATGACATTATATACGTTGAACCAGTTCCTAACATTGCTCAAGAGGTCTTATCTGATGTTACTCCGGTCGTTTCTTTAGTTTCAAGCGCCTTAGTCATTTGGATCTCTTTAAGAACTATATCCAACTAATTTTTTATGGAAGAATCTAACAAAAATGAATTTGATTTAGAGGTTTTTTTGGACATCGTAAAAAGTTCTAAAATTTGGTTCCTCACATTTTTCATTATTACTTTTGCTTTTGCTTTTTTATACATCAGGTATACTCCCCCAGTATTTGAATCTAATTTAATTATTCAAATACATAAAGACAATGAGGCCAACAATGTTCTGAATATGTATTCTCAAATGGGAGATCAACAGGACATCACTTCAGAACTGGAATTAATGAAGTCCAAATTGTTATTTAAAAGAACTATTAAGAAATTACCTTTAGACGTCTTATACTTTACTGAGGGAGAGTTACTAGTTGATAATAAATATAAAACAAGTACTTTTTCGATTTCAAACTACACCTTGTTAGATGCTTACATTATTGGAAAGAAAATCTATGTAAAGAAAGAAGGTAATGAGGTTCACTTATTTACAGAATACGGTGAAAAAATCACTGAAAAAAGCATAAAAAAAGACGGAGCATTTACAACGAAGTATTTAGAAGGAGTCCTAACGATTCACAACCAATCTCAATTTCTAAACAATCAAAATAACGACAAATATTACTTTGTTATTTCTGACTTTGAACAACTAATAGATCAACTATACAGACATCTTTCTATCCGCGTTTTAAACAATAATGCTAGAACAATACAAATTGCTTTCCAACACAACAACAAGACGCTAGCCAAAGATATTGTTTCTCAAATTGCAGAAGAGTATGATGCTTATAGCTTAGAGAAAAAAAGTAGCAGTTATGATAACATTGTAAATTTTATTGAGGAACAGAAAGAATCAGTTGAAGCTAAGCTCAAAGAAAGTGAAAGAGCTATCTATAATTACAAAAGAAACAATGACGTAAAAGGAGTGAGTAACATTTCTAATTCTTATCTCAAGCAATTAGAAGAAATAGAAAATGAAATTGTAAAACTTCAAATAAACTTATCGATACTAAAAGAAGTCAAAGAAAACATTGAAAAGTATAAAGGCTCTCCTGACATCTATAATTTGATTCCAATATTAATTGGCCAAAACTTTGAACCCACTCTTCAAAACTTAGTCTTAAAGCTAAAAGAAAAAGTGGATGAAAGAGAGTTACATTTAAGCAAAGTAACGACCAAAAATAAGAACATTGAAACCTTAAATAACCAAATTAAACTTCAAGTTAACTTGGTTTTAGAAGCCGTAAAAGTATCTGAAGAAAATGGTATAGAAAAACTGAACACCTTAAAAAGCAAACTTAAAAACTTAGATAAAGAACTTTATTCTTTACCTGAAAAAGAATTGGAATTAGCACGTTTAGATCGTGTTTTACAGATTAATAGTAAGTTTTACACTTTATTACTAGAAAAAGAGACCGAATATAAACTATCTACAGCTGGTTTAGTTACTTACAATGAAATTCTTGAACAAGCAAAAACTCCTAGTTCACCTATTGCTCCCAGAAAAAAGTCGATTTATATACTCGCCATTCTTGTCGCAATCGTCTTGGCAATTACCTACACTGTAATTCGTTACTTATTACATGATGAAATTACCACACTAACAGACATCACTAATCGACTCTCTTCAAGTGTTGGGATATTAGGTATAGTACCTCATTACAAAAGTAAAATTCCTGTATCTCAATTAATTATACATAAAAACCCCAAGTCATTAATTACCGAAGCTTTCCGTTCGTTAAGAACAAATTTGGAGTTTATCACCAATAAAAAAGACGCAAAAATTGTTGCCGTTACCAGTACTATATCAGGAGAAGGAAAAACTTTTATCGCTTTAAATTTAGCCGGGATCATTGCTTTTTCAGGAAAAAGAGTAATTGTCTTAGACCTAGATATGAGAAAACCCAAAATACATATTGGTTTTGGTGTAGAAAACAAATCAGGGATGAGTACGCTTTTAATAGGTAAAGACCAAATAGAAAACTGTATTAATAAAAGCGAATTGAATGGGCTAGACTTTATTACGGCAGGACCTATACCACCCAATCCTTCTGAATTAATTATTAATGGAGAAATTGACAAAATTTTAGAAACACTCAAAGAAAAGTACGATACCATTATTGTCGACAACCCTCCTGTTGGATTGGTTACTGATGGAATTACCATTATAAAAAAAGCTGATTATCCGCTTTATGTATTTAAGGCTAATTACTCTAAAAAACATTTTATTGAAAATGTTGGAAGAATCATTACAGATCATAAGGTCACGAAACTATCTGTCATCCTCAACAATGTTGACACTCAGAAAAACACATACGGAAAAGGGTACGGGTACGGTTATACAACTTATGGAGGATATTATACTGAGGACAATCAAACTAAAGGTAAATTTAACCGCTTTTTTAAGAAAAAATAAAATCAAACTTTTAATTTTGTACCCCAAACAATAAAAAATGAAGATTGAAAAAACATCAATAGACGGAGTTATCATACTCACCCCGAATGTATTTGGAGATGATAGAGGTTATTTTTTTGAATCATTTAATCAACAACAATTTGAAAAGGCAATAGGTAGGCAAGTTCAATTTGTTCAAGATAATCAATCTAAATCCCAAAAAGGAGTATTAAGAGGATTACATTTTCAAAACCCTCCTTATGCTCAAGGCAAATTAGTTCGTGTTTTAGCAGGTAGTGTTTTAGACGTAGCTGTTGATATACGAAAAGACTCCCCAACTTATGGTCAACACCTTACTTTTCACCTTGATAGTTTGGCCAACAAAATGGTTTGGTTGCCTGAAGGAATTGCCCATGGTTTTGTTGCATTAGAAGACGACACTGTTTTCTTTTACAAATGCACTAACTATTATAATAAAGGAAGTGAAGGCTGCATACTATGGAATGATTCTGATTTAAACATTAATTGGAATACTGCAGAACCAATATTATCTGACAAAGATAAAGTTGGGCAACCCTTTCAAACATTTAAATCTAACTTCTAAACCAACTTTAAAGTGGAAGAAAGTCAATATATTTTTATCATATACTCTATCTTTTCCATTAGTATGGTCTTATTCAATTTCATTATGAATATGATCTTACTGAAATTTATTACAAATTTAGGAATAAGAGGAAAGGACCAACCAATTATTAGGTGGAGTAGCGTATCCAAACCGGCAATAGGAGGATTATCATTTTATGTTTCCTTTTTATTATCTACAGCTTGTTTTTCCATTTTCTTTCCAAGTGCATCATTATTTCACGATATCGAAGCGTTAGGAGTAATAGGGGCTACAGCAATGGCCTTTTTAATGGGATTAGCTGATGATGCATACAACACCAAGCCTTGGCTTAAGTTTTTTGTCCAACTAATCTGTGGTATACTATTAATATTCTCAGGTGATTATATTCATTTTTTTGAAATTGAACTTCTTAATTACGCCTTAACCATTTTATGGATTATTGGTATTATGAATTCCATTAATATGCTCGACAATATGGATGGAATAACCGGTACTGTTTCCATTTTTATTCTCTTAATCTGTATCTCCTTTTTAGCCATAAATGGGAACTATGCCTCTTTCGACTTTATTGTAATGTTAGGAGTATTATCATCATTGATCGCTTTTTTGTTTTACAATTGGAATCCATCTAAAATGTTTATGGGCGACACAGGCAGTCAATTTTTAGGGATGTTTATTGCAGCCATGGGGATAAAGTACATCTGGAATAGTACTACTTTTGATGGGGATTCTGAAAGTCTTCAAAAGATTTTCACTGTTTTAATCGCTTTTATTCTTCCTATTGTCGATACCACAACTGTTATCATCAACAGGCTATCCAGAAAACAATCTCCTTTTATTGGGGGAAAAGACCACACTACCCACCACTTATCCTACTTAGGACTATCCGACAGTAGAGTGGGATTCATATTCTTAGGCTTATCTATTATCTCTTTAATTATTTGTATAGGTATATTCAAATTCATTGATACATGGAGGTGGTATCATTCTGCTATTTTATTAGTCTATTTTTTAATTATCTTTGGCTTTCTATTTGGGTTTACCCAAATCAATAAAGACAAAAGAAAATGATTTATAAACTACTAATTATCTTTACTTTTTCAATCTTTAGCTTATTTCTCCTAACTAACTGTGAAGAAAAACAAGCGCAAGAAGAGTTACCAAAAATTCAAGAAAACAGATTAGAGACTGAAAAGAAACATAATGCTCCCCCCCATTATGAATATCGAATAAATGCCCCAAAAACTCCTAAGGACATTCATTTTTGTAATGAACCTGTACCTGTGAATCAAGCCTTTATTTATGAAAAGCTAGACCGAGAATTACTCGTCAATATGTATTGGCAATCTCAAACATTTTTATTTATCAAACGTGCTCAAAAATGGTTTCCTATTATTGAACCCATCCTAAAGGAACATCATATTCCAGATGACTTTAAATACCTCGCTTTAATCGAAAGTGGGCTAATGAATGTAACCTCTCCTTCTGGAGCAAAAGGTTTTTGGCAATTTATGCCCTCAACTGCTAAAGGGTTAAATCTTGAAGTAAATGCCTATGTAGATGAGCGATATCATGTAGAAAAAGCAACTATTGCAGCTTGTGAATACCTAAACAAAGC
The DNA here is from genome assembly GCA_025210295.1 of Flavobacteriales bacterium. Taxonomy (NCBI): domain Bacteria; kingdom Pseudomonadati; phylum Bacteroidota; class Flavobacteriia; order Flavobacteriales; species Flavobacteriales bacterium. The sequence continues at coordinate 26,671 of JAOASC010000004.1, forward strand.
TTACCAAAAGTTTGGAAGTTGGACATTAGCTGCTGCTTCATACAACATGGGAAAAGCGGGATTAAGCAACCGATTAACCCAACAAAAAGTTAAAAGCTATTATGACCTACTTCTAAACCAAGAAACAGGAAGATATGTTTATCGAATTCTAGCAGTAAAAACAATTCTTTCAAACCCTATTCAATATGGATTTTCTCTAGATCAAGAAGATTATTATACTTTACCTGATTATCAAACCATAACGATAGACAGTTCAATAACTAACCTTGTTTTGTTCTCTAAGTCGTTTGATATGACCTATATGGAGTTAAAAGCTTTGAATCCTTGGCTTAGAGACACCAACCTACCCAACAAGAATGGAAAAACTTATGCTATTAAAGTTTTAAAATAACCCGTAGTTTATGGATAATAAATTTGTTGTAGAAGAAGGAAACATTGAGGTCGTTGGAGCCAGAGCACACAACTTAAAAAACATTTCGATAGCTATTCCTAGGAATCAACTCGTTGTCATCACTGGGCTAAGTGGAAGCGGAAAATCTTCATTAGCTTTTGATACGATCTTTGCAGAAGGACAAAGAAGATATATGGAGACATTCTCTGCTTATGCTAGACAATTCATGGGGAATCTTAGCCGACCGGATGTAGATAAAATAACTGGTCTAAGCCCTGTAATTTCTATCGAACAAAAAACCGTTAGTAAAAGCCCTCGTTCTACGGTGGGGACCATTACAGAAATCTATGGTTTTTTAAGGTTACTTTATGCTAGAGCATCTACAGCAACTTCTCCAACAACAGGCGAGGAAATGATCAAATATTCTGAAAAAGAAATTCAGGAGTTGATCAACCAAAAATACCTAAACGAAAAAATAGTTGTACTAGCTCCTTTGGTTAAAGCAAGAAAGGGACATTATAGAGAACTATTTGAACGTTTAAATAAACAAGGTTTTTTAAAAGTAAGAGCCAATGGAGCAATTCAAGAGATTACTCCAGGCCTTAAACTTGATCGATACAAGACACATGATATTGAAGTGATCATAGATCGAATTAAGGTAGAAAAAAAGGCCAACAAAAGGTTAAACAAAGCTATAGAAGAAGCTTTAAAAAAGGGAAAAGGTGAATTAATCATTGTACATCACGACACCAATAAAGAGCAGCATTTTAGTCGCTTTTTGATGTGCCCCACTTCTGGTTTTTCATTACCTGAAGCTGAGCCCAATATTTTCTCTTTTAATTCACCTCATGGAGCTTGTACAAAATGTAACGGTATAGGAGAGGTTACTGAAATTGCTTTGGATAAAATTATTCCAGATGAAAAACTTTCTGTAAAAAAGGGTGGAATTGCTCCACTTGGAAAATACAGAGCCAATCATCTTTTTAAACAAGTTGAAATTATTCTTAAAAATGCTGGAGCAACTTTAGATACTCCAATTCATAAAATTCCAGAAAAAGTATTGAACACTCTTCTATATGGAAGTGATGAAATTATTAAATTCTTAGGAGATAATGGGGTCAATGAAATCGTTTCTAATTTTGAGGGGATTATCAATTTCGTTTCTAGACACAAAGACGAAACTTCTTCCAAACAAATACTGAGATGGGCCGAAAGCTTTACGAATAAAACAAAATGCAGTACTTGTAATGGAAGTCGATTGAAAGAAAGTGCCCTACTATATAAAATTGATGGAAAAGCAATCCATGAATTAACCCAAATGGACCTATCTGAATTAGCAATTTGGGTCAAAGAACTCCCCCAAAAGTTAACGAGACAACAGAACATCATTGCTAAAGATATCATTAAAGAAATTAATGATCGAGTTGGCTTTCTTTTAGAAGTAGGATTAGACTACTTATCACTCAACCTAAGTGCTAAAACCCTTTCTGGAGGGGAAGCACAACGTATTCGCCTTGCGACTCAAATAGGCTCTGAGTTAACAGGTGTTTTATACATTCTGGATGAACCATCAATTGGCCTTCACCAAAGAGACAACACAAGGCTGATTCAATCCCTTAAAAATTTAAGAGATGGTGGGAACTCTGTGATTGTTGTTGAACATGATAAAGAAATCATGTTAGAGTCAGATTATTTAATTGACATCGGCCCTGCAGCAGGTGTTAATGGAGGTCATATTGTCTCACAGGGGAAACCTGATGAGTTAAAAAACGAGCAATCAATTACCAGTCAATATGTTTCTGGAACCAAAGGTATAGCCGTTCCTAAAAAAAGAAGAAAAGGCAACGGCAACAGTATTGAAATAAAAGGAGCTACTGGACATAATTTAAAAAACGTAACCGTTAAATTTCCGCTTGAAAAGTTTATTTGCGTTACAGGGGTTTCTGGTAGTGGAAAATCATCATTAGTTAACGGGACCCTCTACCCTATTTTAAGTCAACACTTTTATAAATCTATTAAAAATCCACTTCCTTATAAAAAAGTAAATGGTTTAGAACATATCGATAAAGTCATAGAAATAGATCAATCTCCAATAGGAAGAACCCCACGTTCTAATCCAGCTACATATACCAATGTATTTGGTGATATTAGAGCCCTCTATGCCAATTTACCAGAATCTAAAATCAGAGGATATAAACCAGGAAGGTTTTCTTTTAATGTAAAAGGTGGTCGCTGTGAAGAATGTAAAGGTTCTGGAGTCAAAACAATTGAAATGAACTTTCTACCAGATGTTCTTGTAGAATGCGACACTTGCTTTGGAAAAAGATACAATCGAGAGACGTTAGAAGTAAGATACAAAGGAAAATCAATTAATGATGTTTTAGAACTTCCCATTAGCGAAGCGGTTGAGTTTTTTGAAAACATTCCAGCTATTCATCAAAAATTGACTACTTTAGACGCCGTTGGTCTAGGTTATATTAAATTAGGGCAACCTTCTACGACTTTATCAGGAGGGGAAGCTCAGCGTATAAAACTGGCTACAGAATTATCAAAGAAAGACACAGGAAAAACATTTTATATTTTGGATGAACCCTCTACAGGGTTACATTTCCAAGATATACAACTGTTATTGAATGTTTTAAATAAATTGGTAGATAATGGAAATACTGTACTAGTAATTGAACACAACCTAGACATCATAAAAGTTGCAGACCATATTATTGATGTGGGAATGGAAGGTGGAAAAAATGGAGGTGAGATACTTGCTGTCGGAACTCCTGAACAACTGGTAAAAAAGGAAGTGGGATACACTTCAAAATATTTAAAAGAAGAATTATAAATAAAAACGAAACAAAAATACGACAATAACGTAACAACGTCGTCTTGATAATATTTTAACCGAATTATGGAAAATAACGAAAAAAGAGATAGAGTAAAAGAAGCATTTAAGCAAAAGACATGGAATGAAATTAGAACCAATGATAGTTGGGCGGTTTTTAAAATCATGTCTGAATTTGTAGAGGGATATGAAAGATTAGGAAAGATAGGACCATGTGTTTCTATTTTTGGATCTGCAAGAACTAAACCAGGTACAAGATACTATGAACTAGCTGAAGAAATCGCCTACCAATTAACGCTTAATGACTATGGAGTAATTACTGGTGGAGGACCAGGTATCATGGAAGCTGGAAATAAAGGTGCTAAAAAAGGAAAAGGAATTTCAGTTGGACTGAACATTGACTTACCTTTTGAACAAGAAGGAAATCCATATATTGACCACGACAAATTAATTAACTTTGATTATTTCTTTGTCAGAAAAGTAATGTTTGTGAAATACGCTCAGGGATTCATCGTATTACCTGGAGGTTTTGGAACATTAGACGAACTATTTGAAGCCATCACATTAATTCAAACGACCAAAACTGGTAAATTCCCAATTATTCTTGTTGGAAAAGATTTCTGGAGTGGCCTTTTAAAATGGGTAAAAGAAGTGTTATTAGATCAAGAGAAAAACATTAGTCCTGAAGACATAGACTTAATGGTACTTGTAGATACTGCTGAAGAAGCTGTTGATGAAATTAATAAATTCTACAAAAAACACATGTTAACGCCTAACTTCTAGTAATGACGAATTTGGGCAAATACTTGCCAACCAATTAATTTTTAATATATTTACTATTGCTATCTGTCTTAATTTTATTGAAATAGGTAGCAATTTTTATAAAAAGTTAATCATTATGAGAATCTTTACATTAATCCTTTTATTTGTTCTTATCTTTCAGCAAGTACTTGCACAACACACAAGAAATGATGGAAGAATAGAGTTAGTAACATTAGGAGCTGGAACCGGCTTTTCTACTTTTATGGGAGACATTGGTATCCAAGGGGAGGTAAGCCCTCTAGCCAATATTAGATCTTTTCATTATGTCAATTTTGAAAGACGTTTTGGTAATATTTTGGGAGCTCAAATTGATGCGAGTTTTGGAAAGCTTTCGTATAATGAACATTCAAAAGATGTATTAAAAAATCGCAATTTTGAATCCAAAACACTTCAAGCTGGAATCAACCTCGTCTTACATTTTGACAATGATCTTTTGATAAAGCGTAAAACTCCTTTTGCTCCATATATTTCAGCTGGTTTTCACTATTTAAAATTTGATTCTTATACTGACTTAAAAGACAAGAATGGTGTTGCCTATCAATACTGGAGTGACGGAACAATTAATGATATTGTTGAAAATGACAAAGATGCGCCAAATGCAACTATTCTTTACAGGGATTATGTATATGAAACACAATTAACAGACTCTACGACAAATTATGCTAGAAACAGCTTTGCTGTACCATTGACATTAGGTTTAAAATGGAAAATTACACCTCGCTTCCACGGTCGTTTTTTCGGGACCTACAACATCATATTTACAGATTGGGTTGACAATATTAAAGCCAATGACAATAATGATAAAAATATTAATGTAGGGTTTGGTTTACATTATGTTTTAAGAATGAAAAACAAAGAGCGAAGACATTTATATGATGATGTGGACTTTGTTGCTATTGCCAATTCAGATGCAGATGGAGATAAAGTTTCGGACGACATTGATAAATGTCAAAACACTCCAAAAGGGGTAGAAGTTGACGCTGTTGGTTGTCCTCTAGATAGAGATAAAGATGGTGTTCCAGATTATCTTGATGAAGAAGATAATACAGCTAAAGGAGCAATTGTTGATGAAAAGGGACGAACATTAACAGATGAAATTATTCAAGAAAGAAAGGAGGCTATGTTAGCTATGATTACCGAACGTAAATCTAGTTTTTCTGAAGATGCTTCTGCTGCAACATTAGACAAAATATTTGACGAAATTAAAAAGAAAAGAGGAACCCAAGGTCAAATACCACCTCACCTAGAAGAGGTAGACACTAACAAAGATGGTTTAATTTCACCTCAAGAGGTTTCTAATGCGATGGATGCTTTCTTTGAAGGTTCAAGTTCTCTATCTGTACATTCACTACATGACTTAATCGACTACTTCTTTGAACAATAAATCAATTATGAAATTAAAAACTTTATTTTTTTTATTACTTGTTATCCCCTCATTTTTTGCGCAAGAAAAAGACTTGCTCTCAATTGGAGCGGGAGTTGGTGTAGCAGGATATAACGGAGATTTAATAGGAAACTCTAACGAATCTATTTTATCCAATACCAAAACGTATTATAATTTTGGATTAGAAAGAAGGTTTGGAAAAATATTAGGAGTTGAATTAGCGGGATTATTAGGGAAACTCTCGTACAATGAAAACACATTAGACAGTATTTCCTATCGAAATTTTGAAGCAGATGTTCAACAGTTTGGGATTAACTTAATTTTCAATTTTGACAATGATGTCACCATGAAAAAACAATCTCCTTTTTCTCCCTATATAGCTGCAGGATTTCAACTTTTTAGCTTTAAATCTGCTGCTGACTTAGTAGATAAAGATGGGAACAATTATCATTATTGGGATGATGGCTCTATTAGAATTGTAGCACAGAATTCTCCAGACGCATCATATAACACTCCTATTACCAAAAGAGATTACGACTTTGAGACTCCATTAAGTGGTAATTATAACAATTATACATTTGCTATTCCTGCTACTTTAGGTTTAAAATGGAAAATTACCGAACGTTTTCAAGGAAGAATCTATGGGACTTATAACTTTTTGATGAGTGACTATATTGACAATGTAGCTGAAGATGATAAAAACGATAGTTTTTTTAATGGCGGTTTTTCACTTCACTATATTTTAAGAAAAGGAAAAACAAAAGAGGAAAAAAATAAAGACCTTTATAAAGATGTAGACTTTAAAAAGATTAATCGTTCAGATAGAGATAAAGATGGTGTACCAGATATTAAAGATGATTGTCAAGGAACTCCTTGGAATGCAAAAGTTGATAAAAAGGGTTGTCCTCTTGATGGGGATAAAGACGGAGTTCCTGATTATAAGGATCAACAATTAGATACTCCTGAGGGAATGAATGTTGACGAAATAGGACAAGCCATTACAGACTCTTTAATCCAAGCACGTATAGAAGAAAAAAATAGAATTGTTACTGAACGTAAAACTACTTTCTCAAAAGAAGCTAGTACTGAAACGTTAGACAATATCTTTGCCGATATTCAACAACGTTTAGCTCAGAGTAATATTTCTAGTAAAAAAATTGGTGAAAACATGCCTGAGAATTTAAAAACCGTTGATACCAATACTGATGGATTAATCTCCACTCAAGAAATGCAAGATGCATTTGATGGTTTCTTCGATGGTACGAATAGTTTTACTGTTAAAGACCTCCATAAGTTAGTAGATTATTTCTTTGAACAATAAATTAAAAAAATACCAGTCCATTGGACATTAACAAAAAATAACCTACCTTTATCAACATTTTTGTAAGATATTAACAAAACACACCCAAAAAGTTAATTATGTATAAATCACTATTTATATCCTTAAATATCGTAGGAATGCTTATGGTTCCTCTATTATATGTCGGAGATGTTTCTATTACCCAATCTGGGAGTTCACAAGTAGCAGCTGGAGATGAGATAGAAGTAACGATTGCTATTACCAAAGAAGGTGTAGCTGGTCCTGCAAGGTTAAAATTAGATTTAACTAATGCGCAAGGCATAGAAATAGAGGATATAGAAACTGAAGGAGCGTCATTTTCATTTAATGAGACTAGTGCTTTATTTATTTGGTATTCTATACAGCCAACTGATCAAATTACCTTAAAATATCGAGTAATTGCTGATGCCAGTGCTTCAGGGAGTAAGACCATAACAGGAAGCTTTTCATACTTGGATGAAGATGAGCGTAAAAAGAAAGATATTCAGCCCTTTAACTTTACGATTTCAGGAGATGGAGCTATAGCTAGTACAACAACTGAAGACCCTGTAGTTGATGAAAGTGGCGAGGAAACTGAAACTGTAGAAGCTGTAACGCCACCTGAAAGCACCAATACTGAAGATACTTCAAGTTCAACGACTACCAATGAGGAAGAGGAAAACAACACTTCCATAGCTAGTTCTGAAGAGCCTGAAAATACAGAAACAGAAACAGATAATACACCTGATCCTATTGTATTAGAAGGTGAAGAAGAAAACGAGACTGTTGAAGCTGTAGCTACTAACACTCCGTCATCCAATGAATCAAGCACTAATTCTTCTACTCCTCCTGGGGATGTAAAATGTACAAGATCGATTCAAAAGCAAGGAGAAAACTTCATTGTTTCTGTAAATATAAACAAAGGTATCAATGGTGGTTTTGCAAGAGTAAAGGAAGAAATCCCTGCTGGATTTAAAGCTGAAAAAGTTGAAGCTGCTGGGTCTATTTTTAAGTTTGCTGATAATTCAGCCAAATTTTTATGGAGTCAAATCCCAAGAAATGTAGAACAACTAACTGTTAAATATCGTCTAATTCCAACGGAAAATGTTTCTGGAACTTATTCTATTAGAGGTTCATTTTCAGCTGAATTCTTAATCGAAGATGACAAACCTAAGAAAATTAGAATTGCAACATCTACAATAGATGTTGACGGTGGGATCATTGCCGACAACAGCGATAACAACTCCAATAATACGACTTCAAACAATTCTAGTAACAATCAATCGTATGATAACACTACTGGAGCAACAACCTCAGCTACTTCTATTAGTTCAACATCAAACACGAATGGAGTTAAGTATAGAGTTCAAATTATTGCTGCTCACAATACCGTTTCTAAGAGGTATATAAAAAAAGCCTTTGGTTATAGCGGTTCTGTAAACCTTGAAAACCATGAAGGTTGGGTTAAATACACCACAAATGGATACAACACCTATAAAGATGCGAGAGACAAAAGAAATTCGTTAAACAACTATGATTTTGATGGTCCTTTTGTCACGGCATATAATAATGGTGATCGTATTACTGTTCAAGAAGCTTTGATGATTAGCAACCAATCTTGGATACAATAAATGAGACATTCCAATACATTTTATACAAACACTAAAAAGAGCTTATATCAATAAGCTCTTTTTTTATCTTTTTATTACCTTTGGTTCATATAATTTTTTAGATACCAAAGAAAAAGAATAAAATGTTAGAACTTCAACGAATTAGAGAGCAGAAAGACGAGATTATAAAAGCATTTAATATTAGAAACATTGATGTTTCATCGTTATTAAATGAGGTCGTTGAATTAGATGAAGCAAGAAGAAAAACTCAAGGATTATTAGATAGCACCTTAGCTGAAAGTAATCAATTAGCGAAATCAATTGGACTTCTTTTTAGAGAGGGCAAACAAGCTGAAGCTAATGAGTTAAAAGCTAAAACTGGTACCCTTAAGGACCAATCGAAAGAACTAAAGGAAGAGGAAGCAAAAATTCAAGATAGAATTAATGAAATTCTATATCAGATCCCTAATGTACCTAATCCTATTGTGCCTAAGGGAAATACAGATGAAGATAATGAAGTTGTAATGACCGCTGGAACTGTTCCTGAATTAGGAGAACATAACTTACCACACTGGGAACTGGCAAAAAAATATAACCTTATTGATTTTGAATTAGGTGTAAAAATTTCGGGAGCTGGTTTTCCTGTATACAATGGAAAAGGGGCTAGATTACAAAGAGCATTGATTAACTTCTTTATAGATGAAGCACAAAAAGCTGGATATGAAGAGGTCATTCCCCCTCTATTAGTTAATGAAGCCTCTGGATTTGGTACTGGTCAATTGCCAGATAAGGAGGGGCAAATGTATCATGATGCAACTGACAATCTTTTTTTGATTCCTACTGCTGAAGTTCCTATTACTAACATTTTTAGAGATGTTATTTTAGAAGCAAAGGATTTTCCTATTAAGAAAACAGGTTATACTCCTTGTTTCAGAAGAGAAGCTGGTTCTTATGGAAAAGATGTTAGAGGATTGAACCGTCTACATCAATTTGATAAAGTAGAAATTGTTCAAGTTGCTCATCCTAGTCAAAGTTATCAGTTATTGGATAATATGGTTGATCATGTTAAATCATTATTGGATCAATTAGAACTCCCATATAGAGTTTTAAGGTTATGTGGAGGAGATTTAGGTTTTACCTCTGCCCTCACCTATGATCTTGAGGTCTTCTCAGCAGCGCAAGAAAGATGGTTAGAAGTAAGTTCTGTTTCAAATTTTGAGACTTTCCAAGCGAATAGACTTAAGCTAAGATTTAGAGAAGATGGAGGAAAACCACAATTGGCACACACTTTGAATGGTAGTGCATTGGCATTACCTAGAATAGTTGCCGCTCTTTTGGAAAACAATCAAACAGCAGAAGGGATTAGAATTCCTAAGGCTTTAGTTCCTTACACTGGCTTTGAAATGATATAATCTTATTATGAAACATCTTGCAATTTTATTAATCTCAAGTTTACTTTTTTCTTGTTCATCAAAAGATCATGAAGCGCTCAACGAAGTTGAACAGTTAGCAAGCAAGGTTGATGCATTAGAGAAACAGTTTACTGCTATCGATCATCAGGCTTTGAAAGATGCAAAAAAACAATACGACACCAGCATTGAATTAATTAAGTCCTATTATTTTAAAGACACTGTAGATGTGCTGTTTATGAATAGTTTAGATTTTTATAAAAATGTAAAAACAAGCACTAAACTACTGAATAAGAACAAAGAAATAATTGGAAACAACTTTGAAACGATGCATAGTCAACTCTCTATTTTAAAAGAAGATATAGAGAATACTGCTATACAAGGGAAGCAATTAAAAAATGCTTTAATAAACGAAAACAAGAATGTTTATCAACTTGATAGCATGGTTAATTTGTATGTAGAAAATGCTGATAGAATTCTTTTTGTTCACGACTCTATTGCTGGCTATATCAAAAATAAAACACTTAGTTTTTAATTGAATTATTTTTTTAAAATAGCATTATTTCTGGTATTGGCTGTAGGGGCTATTACTTCCTTTTCTCAATCTGAACAAGACAAGAGATTGGCTTTAAATTATTATAACCAGGGAGAGTTCGATAAAGCTTTGACTTATTACCAAAGAATATACACTGCGAACCCCTCTTTTTATAACTTCAGCTATACCTACAATTGCCATGTCGAACTAAAAGAACTCAAGGAAGCAGAAAAGCTTACTAAAAAGTATCAACGTAAGAACCCTAAGGAGTTAAGGACCTATGTTTACTTAGGAAAAGTTTATGATTTGGCAGAAGATGCTGAAAAAGCTAAAGCATATTATGACAAGGCTATTAATAACATCGATCAGCATACACGTTCAAATAAAATAGGAACATTAGCCCTATTATTTGAAAAGGAAAATAAACTACAATATGCTGTCGAAACCTATTTAAAAGCCAATCAATTTGCTAAAGGAAACCCTTATATGTATAATCGTAAAATCGCTCAATTATACAATAGACAAGGGAAAACAGAATTAATGATTGAAACCTTACTCAACCTTGTTGATGTTAATGAAGGTTTTTTACTGCAAACCCAAAGTGGTTTAAATAATTCCATCGACTTTAATGAGGAACCTAAAAAAGTCGAATTATTAAAAAAAGAATTATTAAAAAGAGTTCAAGCCCACCCTAACCAACCGGTTTACAATGAACTATTAGCATGGTTTTTCACTCAAAAAGGAGACTTTAAAAGCGCCCTTATCCAACTTAAAGCTCTTGACAAAAGAGAGCAGGGTGAAGGTGAACGTGTCTATAACCTCGGAAACACTTGTTTTAATAATGAAGAATACGACATTGCTATTGAAGCTTACGATTACATTATTGAATTATCGTCCGACTCAAGGTATTATCGAGCTGCTAAAAGTAACCGACTAAAAACTTTAAAGAAGAAAATAACTTCAGGAAGAAGCTATACTCAAGAAGAAGTCTTAGCTCTTAAAAAAGATTATGAAAATACTTTAAAAGATCTGGGAAAAAATAGCTACTCTATCCAACTAATTAAAGAATTAGCTAATTTGAATGCTTATTATATTAATGATGCGCAAGCTGCCCGAGATTTATTAGAAGATGCTCTAAAATTCCCTCGATTAAACTCCAAAGAAAAAGCTAAAGTTAAGATTCAGTTAGCTGATGTTTTAGTTGTACAGAATGAAGTTTGGGACGCCTCTTTATATTACATGCAAGTTGAAAAAAACTTTAAGGAAGATCCTATTGGCCATGAGGCTAAATATAAAAATGCCAAAATTTACTATTACACTGGGGACTTCGATTGGGCTAAAGCTCAATTGGATGTTTTAAAGGCCTCTACCTCAAAGCTAATCGCCAATGATGCTATGGAATTATCGCTGTTAATTACCAGTAATACAGGACTCGATACTACGGAAAAACCAATGCAATTGTTTTCAAGTGCTGATTTATTGATTGAACAACATTTATATGAACAAGCTTTAGCTAAATATGACACCCTCAATAAAATGTTTCCTTATCATTCATTAGAAGATGAAATTTTGTGGAAAAAGCATACTATTGAACGTAAAAAGGGAAACATCAATGCTGCTATCGGTTATTTAGAACAAATCGCTACTAATTTTAATGAAGACGTTTTAGCTGATAATGCTTTATATGAATTAGGTATTATTCATGAGACATTACTTAAAGATCAATCAAAAGCTGCTGAATATTATAAAAAATTACTTTTTCAATATCCGGGCAGTCTATTTTTAATAGAAGCTAGAAAACGATACAGAGCAATAACAAATTAACACATTATGATTTTATATAACGTAACTGTAAATATTGATCATTCAGTTGAAGAAGAATGGTTAAGATGGATGAAAGAACAACATATTCCAGATGTAATGAATACAGGCTGTTTTAAACGTAATTTAATGTGCAAAATCAATGCTGAAACAGAGGGAGGCACTAGCTACTCTATTCAATACTTTTGCGAATCACAAAAAGAGCTAGATCAATACCTCAACAATCATGCAGCTCAATTACAACAAGAACACGCTAGTAAATATCAGGGAAAATTTGCAGCATTCAGAACCTTATTAGAAGTAATACATACACAAGATTTTTAATTGATACAAAATATAAACTATGAGTTTAACAGCACAAATAAACGGAGATATCAAGCAAGCCATGTTAGCTAAAGAGAAAGAGAAGTTAGCTGCTCTTAGAGCGATTAAGGCTGCTTTATTATTAGAAGCGACTAAAGAAGGGAATAATGGAGAAATTACTGAAGCTGCTGAGCTTAGTATTTTACAAAAACTATATAAGCAACGAACAGATGCTTCAAAAATATATATCGAACAGGGGCGCGAAGATTTAGCAAATGAGGAAAATTTTCAAGCTTCTGTAATAAAAGCTTACCTTCCTGAACAAATGAGTGAAGCTGAAATCACTAAAGTAGTCAAGGAAATTATTGCTTCAGTTGGAGCGTCTTCACCATCAGACATGGGGAAAGTAATGGGACCGACAATGGGAAGACTAAAAGGAAAAGCTGATGGAAATCTAATTTCTAAAATTGTTAAGCAGGAACTAAGTTAAAACGATTAATATGGAGTATCGAATAATAGCCATTACGACTATTATTCGATACTCACTTCACTTTTATTGTCATTCTTTGATTTATAAATAAAACTCAATCCAAGCATCAACCTGTTCTATAGAATTCGGTCTTAGTACAATGTTATTTTCTCGGTCTAATAAAAACATTGTAGGGGTTGAGAACACATGATAATCTTTGGCTGCTTGTGTATCCCATTGTTTAAAATCACAAGTAGAAAGAAATGGAAAATCTTTAACAAAGCTAATATAATCTTCCTTATTATTGTCTAAAGATACCAGTACTACATCCATTCCTTTTCCCTGCCATTTATGATATAAACTACTGACTTTTGGTATTTCCTGAGTACACTTCGGACACCAACTAGCACCAAATATAATAAGCTTGTAAGCTGAAGACAGGTGGGTAAACTGAGACCTTTTCTGCAGCTCTTTTCCTTCCTTTACCGTTACTCCATTAAATAACAAATCTTTGGCTTTATTCCCCACTTTCATTGTTCTATATATCTCCAACTGATTCGCTAAATCTGCATCAACTGTACAGCTATTTTGAGTTAGCACTTTAAGTGCTAAATATTCAGAAGCCTTAAAAAGGCTATGCTTTTCTAATAAGTCGAAGAGGTAATCAGTAACTTCATTAAAAACTTTATTATCATTTTCTAAACTCTCCAAGAGTAAATCTGTTGAAAGATTCATTTCTACAAAAACGCTATCCAATGGTTTTCCACTGTTCTCGATGAGCCAATAATGAGCATCTAACAGCTTACTTAGCATCCCACTGTAATACAGTCTTTTATCAGCATAATTTATTGATCGAAATTGGGCTAATTTCGATGGAATTTCTTCGGGGTAATACTTAGCAACTGTAGCTATAGATTCAACAAGATTTTGAATAGGTAACAAATATTTGACATAGCTGCTATCGGGTAAACTGTTAATCATAAAAACATCCGCTGCTTCTACCTCCTTAATTTGAGTTTGAATAATACTGATGATTTGCTGACGCTCTTGGTATACCTTATTTGCTTGATATTGCTTTAAGGTATATTTCCATCCAGATAAAACAGCTTCATGTTGCTGATGTGCATTGATATAATCGTAGTAACTTTTATTTTCAATACTATTCACAAAGCGAAAACTTTCATATTCTACCAAATGTGTTCCCGAAAGCTTAATATTATTTCCATCAAGCACAATCGGAATAGTTGAATAATCGGAAGCTTGAAGATATCCCATCCCTTTATTTAGAACGGAATAATTGAGCTCAAACCGACCCAAACTATCTGCCTTGCAACTATCCAATAATCGAGCCTTTAAACCAGTGTGACCGTATAGCTCTATTTGCTGCTCGGCATGAAAAAAGAATTCCCCTGTTAATGTTTGTGAATAAGATACCATCCCACGCACAATTAATAATACTATTACAACGACTCTTCCCATATTAATTTATTTAATCCATTATACAAACGACCAGTTCTCCTTAACTTACATTCATCCTCCTAATAAATAGTAGAAAAAGTTACTTAGACATGGTTCTTTTCTTTTCAACGGGTAGTCATAAAAAATACCAACTCTACCGCTCCTTAGGAGCTATTAAATCTCAGACTTCATCATACGCTTACTATTTTAAGTTCAAAACTATTTTGTTTTACTTCGTTTTATAATTCTGGCAAAATTAAATCGTAGTACAACAACTTGTTACTTAGTTCAAACATAAGTAGAAAGCGCTTTGGTTGTATTGGTTTTTAGTTAAACAAGACAAACAGCTCGTTCAACTACAGAATACAACTTTAGACAATATGACTAATAAAAGGGAAAGGTTCAATTTAGATCAATACGAATATGTTTTACATCAAAACAAACATCATAATTTATTTTATCCGATTTTATTTAATGTTCGTCAATTAAATTGACCTATATTTCTTTTTATTAGTAAATTAACTTAAACACTAAATATTAAATTATATAAATTACCCCGTTAAATAAAAATAGGCTACCCCCTAAAAAGATTTCTACCTGTATATTGGTGTTATAAACGAGCTTTTAGATTAAAAATCTAAAGCTCGTTTTTTTTACTCAATAAATTCCACTGAAAGTATCACTTCATTGGTAGCCCCATCATTACTTCCTCCAGGAGTAGACAATAAACGATCCAATGATAATATATCCCCAGCGTTTAAAAACAGAAGCGTAGAAGTAGACGCGCTAGTTCCCCATGAGGAAGACGCACCTGAATAATGTGGTTCCCATGTATTAACTCCATTAACTTTTAGCTCCCATTGTACGAGATAGGGACTTGTAAATCCTGAGGCCCAGGCTGAAATTGAAACCTTATACGTTCCTGAATTTGGCACCGTTATGTTATCATTTGTTACATTAGCTCCTCCTCCCTGCCCTACAACTGAGGCATTTGAAAAATTAATAGTCACTTGTCCTCCTAGTCCAGGAAAACTCTCTCCCTCTGATAAATAAGCCATCCAAGTACCAGGCAATGCTTTCCAAGTTGACCTTCCTAAAGCATCAGATACCAAAACTTTATTTTCACCTTCTGTTCCATTTATTATTTTTAAATACCCATTAACCTCTAATGTTTCGGTAGGGCTTGCCGTTCCTATACCCACCATTCCTTTAGTATAAATCGTATCGGTTATTTGATCAGCTGGAGTAGTTCCTCCTACTTCATACCAATCATTTCCTGCGGTACTCCCACCCATTGGGACCCATATTGATCCATCAAAATAATAAAAGCCAGGAGTGACGTCTGATACTGTAGCCGTATTATAAATTAATAAACTAGTAGCAGGAGAAGCTATTGTTACCAAATCATTGGTTCCTGTTAATGCTATACGAGGAAATAGCACCCCTTTATCGTTTGCACTAATATCCAAAGCCGCAGACGGATCAGGTAACGCACCTGCCGCATTAATTCCGATATTTTGAGCTGGTATTATAAACAGCGTAAACGTTGCTATAACTATACTAATTAATCTTACAATAAATTCAATTTTTTTCATCTTTTTAACCTCATCCCAAAATACAAGCGAGACTATTGCTCTAGGGGATACTCAAGCTATGAAGATAGGGTAACTAGCATAAGTTTCAAATAAAAACAATATGTTTTTGTACTATACCTCCTAAAATAGATAAGCTCTAAATTAAAAATAACTTAGAGCTTATAAACAAAACCTATAATTTAGTAGCGACACATTAAACCAACATAAAAAATAAGAGCGCAACCACTAGCTATAGGCTTTTATTATTCTTTTATACAACGAATACTATGTCCTGACTTACGGTCTACAGTCCCCATCCCTGCACCAGTACTCATACTCAATAACCTAGAATAAACACCATCTACTGTACTAGCCCAATAATAACCTCGCGAACCAAGATTATAGATAGTATTAAAACCTCCATGTCGATATCCTCCTGCTGTAAAACGAAGTGGAGAGTTAAAAGCACTTGTAGCATTGTCAGCTCCCCAACTCGCACGTTCAGTATCCAACTCTGCATTAGTTGGAATTCGATACCCTTTTGGGCAGGGATTATTAACTCCATTGACTCCTTGCCATAAATTAGTATTCTGAGGTACACGCCAATCGAAAGGGAAATTCCCCTCCAAAATAAAGTCTCCATGATTAGGACTGTCTACAGTTGCGTTGATTGATGTAGTATTACTTGACCTACATTGATGGCCATCTGCAAAACGTCCCCATTGGTAAAGGTCTCCATAAGCATTAGCATCTGTACTACTTGTTGCAACTTGACTTGCTCCTAAATTTCTATCCATCCATGTTTTTCCTGTCGTTGGATTTACGACATCAACGATTGCTGTGGGTACAGGTGTACAAAATACAGTTCCTGTTGGATACTCATTGATTAACTTTATTTGAGCTGCTAAATCTAAAATCGAAACTCGGTGTAAATCTCCTGAACTATTGGCTACCACGTATAAGTTATCTGTTAAAGGATTATGATCTGGAAGATTTTCTACTCGGGTTTCCCCATCAATCAGTCTCTTATACACATCAGACGCTGCCGACGATATCCAGTGTGAAA